>DAIQQT010000368.1:0-3133 GCA_036786685.1 Trichlorobacter sp. | reverse complement strand
CGTAGGATACGGATATACCGCTATCATCATCGCCTGGCTGGCAAACCTTAATCCGGGCCGTGGTACGGAGCCGGGCAAGATCCGGCCGGTGTTGATCCTCCAAAACCAGGCATTGCTTGATGCAGAACACCCTTCCACCCTGATTATCCCCCTCACCACCAACCTGATTGATGATGCCGAACCGCTGCGGTTGCGGATAGTTGCCCAGGGGCGTATGGAACAGGATTCCGACCTGCTGGTGGACCAACTGCGGGCCATTGATAACAAGCGGCTGATTGACGGGCCGTTGGCGAGGCTGGGCGATGATCTGCTGAAGCGGGTCTATCAGGCGGTGGCAGAGGTGTTGGGGGGAGAGTAGCTGCATGGTACTACACACACAAGGATGCAAAATCACCTATGAAACACCTGATCCTCGGCACAGCCGGACATATTGACCACGGTAAGACCTCACTGGTAAAGGCCCTGACCGGTACTGACACCGACCGCCTGAAGGAAGAGAAGGCACGCGGTATTACGATTGAGCTGGGTTTTGCCCACCTGCAACTACCGGGCGGGATTGAGTTTGGTGTAGTGGATGTGCCGGGGCATGAGAAGTTTGTGCGGGCCATGGTGGCCGGTGTGGCCGGGATGGATCTGGTGATGCTGGTGATTGCGGCGGATGAAGGGATCATGCCCCAGACCCGTGAACATCTTGATATCCTGCGTCTGTTGGGGGTGCATTGCGGTCTGGTGGCGCTGACCAAGTCCGATATGGTGGAGCCGGACTGGCTGCCGCTGGTGCAGGAGGAGGTGCGGGAGTTTGTGGCCGGTACCTTTCTTGAAACCGCCCCGATCATACCGGTTTCCTCCAGGACCGGTGCCGGGCTGGATGAGCTGAAGGCAGAGCTGGTGCAACTGGCTGAAGGGGCCGCAGAAAAAAAGCGGGACGGTGCCTTCCGGCTGCCGGTGGACCGGGTCTTTACCGTGGCCGGTTTTGGTACCGTGGTAACCGGTACCCTGCTGGCCGGCGAGATCAGACTGGGTGATGAACTGGAGCTGCTGCCCGACAGGATTCCGGGCCGGGTGCGGGGGATTCAGGCCCACGGTGCAAAGACCGATGTAGGGCAGGCCGGTCAACGGCTGGCGGTCAACCTGCAGGGGATTGATCTGGATCAGGCCCATCGGGGTGATGTGGTGGTCCCGACCGGGATCTTCCGCACCAGCCGCCGGGTGGATGTGCGGCTGGATCATCTGGCCTCGGCCCCGCGGGATCTGCGGCATCGCACCACAGTGCGCTTCCATTCCGGCACATCTGAGGTCACTGCCCAGATCATCCTGCTGGAACATGATGCACTGCCGCCGGGCCAGAGCGGGTATGCCCAGTTGCGGCTGGATCAGCCGCTGTTGCTGGTTTCCGGTGACCCGTACCTGATCCGGGCCACTTCACCCTCGGTCACTATCGGCGGCGGGATAGTGCTTGATCCGTTTCCACCGTCCCGCCGGAGGCGCAGTGAAGATGCTCTGCGGTTGCTGGTGTCGCTGGATGCGGCAGAACATCAGAAAACCTGTAACCTGATCGTGTCCCAGGCCCTGTTGTCCGGTATCTCGTTTGATGAGATCGTGCTGCGCTCCGGTATTGCCCGCAAACAGGCCGAGACAGCCTTGCAGGGGCTGCTGACAACAGGCGAAATTGTACAGATGACCAGAGAACCGCGCATTTTTCTGGCAAAGTCTGCGGTTGTCAGCCTGAAGCAGTTGCTGGTGGATGAATTATCCGGCTATCTTGTTGCCAATCCACTTAAAGATGGCATCGGCAAGGAAGAGCTGAAGACCCGGATACCCAGGCGCAGTGATCAGCGTTTTTTTGCCCCGCTGCTGGCAGAACTGGAAAAAGAAGGGAAACTGATTGCCGACCGGGAGCTGGTCCGGCCGGCTGGGGTAAAAAAGCAGATTGCTACACAGTCTTCTGGCCTTGGCGCCCGAATCTGTACGTTGCTGGCAGAGCGGGGGATTGAACCGCCCACCATCAAGGAGCTGGCCGAGGCGTTGCGCAGTACTGAAAAAGAGGTGCGGGATCATCTGGCGCTGCTGACTCGTGAGGGGTCTGTAACGCGGGTCTCGGGCGATATTTTCTATGACAGCGGGGTTCTGGAAACCATTGAGGAAAAGCTGGTTGCACACCTGCGGTCACAAGGGGAAATTGTTCCGGCAGAGTTCCGAGAACTGACCGGTCTGTCCCGCAAGTTCATGATTCCGTTGCTGGAGTATTTTGACGGCAGGAAAGTTACCATACGGGTTGGTGATAAACGCATTTTAAGAAAACGCTAGGCGTTGCTTTTATGAAAATACAGGTTACAGTTGTATGATCACGTCATTTTGAGGAGGATTTCATGAAGGTTGGTACACTGATGGTTTGTTGCATGGCCCTGCTGATGCTGTCTGGTTGCGGTAAGAGCAAAGAGGCCTATGAAAAGAGTTTTAAAGATTCTTTTAAGACCAGTTTTGTCAAATCCTGTACCCAGAGCGCCATGAAGGGCGGCCTCAAGGAGGACCAGGCAAAGGCTAAATGCGATTGTGTAGCTACCTATCTGGTGGGTAAATATTCATCCATTGAGCTTACCAAGCTGTCCGCTGCTACGGAATCCGCCTCCAGCAAGCAGATTTTTGATGAGGCGGTTAACTCCTGTAAATAGCCGTAGTAATTCTGCACAATGAATTAATCCCGGGGCGCCACGTGCGCCCCGTTTGTTTTCTGGTACAATTAAGGCTTGAGAATTTGCCATAAATCGTATAGGTTTTATAAGTTGTTGATTATACTAATAATAAAACCTTTTCATGGATAGTAAAACCGATCTAACTCAAGGAGGATGCAATGGCAGAGAAGTACGTGTACTTTTTCGGGAATGGCAAGGCTGAAGGCCGGGCCGACATGAAGAACCTGTTGGGCGGCAAAGGGGCCAACCTGGCAGAAATGACCAGCATCGGGCTGCCGGTGCCGCCGGGCTTTACCATCAGTACCGAGGTCTGCACCTACTATTATGCCAATGGCGAAACCTACCCCGCCTCTTTGAATGATGAAGTTGAAGCCAATCTGAAGCAGGTTGAGCAGATCATGGAGCGTACCTTTGGCGATGCCAAAAACCCGCTGCTGGTT
>DAIQQT010000367.1:0-3182 GCA_036786685.1 Trichlorobacter sp. | reverse complement strand
CCATGATCACAAGCTGAAAAATCTGCGTGACCGGGCAATCACAGCATTGATGACACTTGAAGGGTTACGCCGGATTGAAATCTGTCGCTCGAATGTGGAAGATATTGAGGAAACAGAAAGCGGTATCCGGATTCTAGTGCATGGTAAAGGCAAGGACGGTTACATTTATCCCCGGGAAGATACAGTGGCCTGTATCCGTGATTATCTGATCCAGCGAGGACCGGTACAGTCTGACAAGGACGGGGAGCCAATCTTTGTATCTCTGGGTAAGTCCGGAAAATTGGGAGGGCGCATCACCAGGATTGGGCTGTCAAAGTGGATTGATACAATGTTGGCCAAGGCGGGGATCGCAAAGAAGGGGCGGGCCTGCCATGCCCTGCGCCATACTTGTGGTGCCCTACTCTACCAGGCAACTCGGGATGTGAAGGTGGTTCAGGAAACCCTGCGGCATGCCAGTATCGCCATGGCGGCGAAATACAGTCATGTGCAGGAAAGAGGCAAGGCAAGGTATACTCAGCAGATACCGGTGAGGCCTTAACCTTGCAAACAAGGAATCTAACTCCCGAATTACAAGGTTAATTCTGAGGTTACTCGCCTATCTCAAAGAAAGGATTTTTCTGGAATGCTTTTAACGCACGAACATTCCCAAAACATCATCTCTCATGTCGAACTCAGACAGGAAGCGGTGTCTGTCTGGATAGACGCCCTGGCTGATGTCGGCAAGATCATTCGCCTGCACAGCAAGAAGCCGATCGGCGTCCTTATAGTTGGGGATGATGTTGCGGTAGAACAGCCGGGCGGTACCCTGAGAATCTCAACCATGATCGCAGGTAAACTGATCGAGATGAATATTCCACCTGACATGTGGCGGCATACACTCAAGGGCAATTGCGTTGATTACAACTCAAATTAAGATACCTTTGGCAGGTTGGATAAGCCCAGGTGATGCCATTGAGCGTGCGGTACACCTCTTCTGCCCGTGGAAGACTGTTGCAGTGAGAGTGAAGCCGGAGGACTTTTCTTACGGGCGGGATTACCTGTTGGCGGAATCAACACGTGGGGCTATTTGGGGGTTGTACGGAGACTCATTACTTGTACGCCAAATGCACCCGAAGGCAAAACAGGTACACTGGTCAGCAGGCAAGAGCTTGAAGCTACACATGCAGCATCTGTTGAGGAAAGGATACAAAGTAGTTGGGGAGATGGACTCAGAGGGCCGCTGGAAAAGCGACCACTTTTCGTATGCTTCTCAGCCAATGGCCAAGGCCATACAACCTAGCAGTGTCGGTGTCTCACTGCAACAGAAGTACCCGCTTTCGGAGAAGGTGAAGAAGATGTTTGAGGGTATAACCGGACCAGAGTTGTTCTAACGGGTAGAACGTGGTAGCAATAGGTCCAACGTGCTTAACCCAGCGGAGTCGCTTGAGAGCGTTAGATGCAGATGGCGGTGGGAGATAAGCCTCGTGTGTCAGGTACACACTACTTACTGTTCACCCCAGGCTGGCTTGTTTTAGCCATACGCCACAAGGAGTAAATGGGGCATGCTCTGGTATGTGGTCTGAATAATAATTGGCGACTTTCAGAGCCGTTCCAAAATCATCTAGCAACCCATAGTTGTTAAAAGAAACTGTACAATCAATCTGTTCCACGGATCTTGACGGCGTGAACCCATGAAATGCGCTAGTTTGAGTTATTGGGTCAACCACATCAAACCCTATAAAGTCCCATTTGTTCTTGAGGTTAGCTTTCGGCAAAGGCTGAGGAGTTGAAACATTCCCCTCCAAAAGGGATTGAACAACGTCTTCTGGCAAATCAAATGCAACAACCCTAGCATTTGTGGTGATTTCAGGAGGCATTAAATAAAAAGGGTCAACGTAAAACAGATTGAGTCCGTTTTGATAAGTTCGCAGACCCTCATAGATGTCCTCATAACGCGTATCTTCATCGTAAGAAGTCATATAAACGTTAGCAAGTGAAGTACTTTTTCTTATGTCAAACCCGACGACGATCCTTTTTGATGTCATTTCAACGTCCTCCACGTCCTTGAAAATTGGGGTAATTTGAGCAAGGAAGCATACCTGGAGGTGGCGCCTCCAAAACACCTTTACCTACTTTACCCCCACGATATTGCCATTGGCAGCTCCCGCCAACTTTGAACATTTGGTAAATGTGGTAGTGCGTACTGAGGCCACCGTGACCATGCGTTGTGTCAGGCCCTGTGTAGCATTGCGTCCCTTCAGGTGGACTACAAGGCTTATCATCCTTCTTGCACTCATCATTCGGGCGGCAGACAGGTGTGTCACCTGGAATTGTTAGTACTAAAGCAGCAAAACCTAATAAACGCGCTGCACTGGCACTACACCATCCTGGTATTGGTATGTCAATTTTTGGGAAATCAATTTCTATTGTAGCCAACCCGCTCGGATCAGTAAAATTCGGGCTGTTGTTCCCGACATACGCAAACAGGTTTACATCCCCACCCGCAAATCCTATGGGATCGCGGCTGATAAACCTCCCCTCCATCGGGTCATAATACCGCGCCCGGTAGTAGTACAGCCCGGTCTCCTTGTCCCACTCCCTTCCAGTGTACTGGTAACTGTTCCTGAAATTCGTTGTCGGCCGTGGTTGCCCAAACACGCTGTAGCTGTATCTCTGTACCACAGTTCTGCTCTGATCGCTAATGGCCGTAATACTGCCCAGGCCGTCGGCATGGTAGTAGTAAAACTGTCCGCCCCTCTCCATCGCCAGCGGTTCATCAATACCCGGTCCGTGGGTGTAGAAAGTCTTGGTGGTGGTTGACCCGATTGTGGTCAGTTCAAGGACAATATCCTCATTATCATACATATAGCTGGTTGTCTCGGTGGTACTCGGGTTGGTGGTCTCCAGCTTCTTCTCAATCCTTCTGCCAAAGGGATCATACTTAAAGGTTACGGTACGCTTTTCTGCTCCCTTGCTTCTCTCTGATTTGCTGAGTTGATTCTCATAATCCCAGCTCTGGGTCCAGCCTTTGGTTTCGTTGATGCTTTTGGCTATCTGGTTGCCGTTGTTGTCGTAGCTGTAGCTGTACTGTCTGCCCTTGGTCATCCGGTTGGCAGCATCATGGTTGTAGCCGGTATCCCGAGGGCCGGGGCCGGTGGTCCGGTTACCCACGCTGTCATAGCTGTAGGTTTCATAGCCTTTGG
>DAIQQT010000366.1:0-3194 GCA_036786685.1 Trichlorobacter sp. | reverse complement strand
TGATTGCAGTCTTTACCTCCTGCATGCCGGAGGTTATCGGCGACGACCTGACCGCCTTCATCAAGAACGCCCGTCAGAAGGGGTTTGTACCCAAAGATATGCCGGTGCCCTATGCCAACACCCCCAGCTTCAACGGCACCCATATCCACGGTTATGACTCAATGCTGGTGTCGATTCTTCAGAATCTGACCGAAGGAAAACAAATCGAAGGACGCTGCACCGGCAAGCTGAATCTGATCGCCGGCTGCGACTTCAATACCGGAGATTACCGTGAATACAAGCGGATTCTGACAGAGTTCGGCATCCCCCATACGGTTCTGGCAGATATCAGCGACAGCTTTGATTCACCGTGTGATGGCCACTACCATATTTACGCCGGCGGCACCAAGCTGGAGGATGCGGCTGACTCCATCAACGGCAAGGCCACCATGACCCTGGGGCCCTATGCAACGCCCAAGACCTTCAGCTTTATCAAGGACAACTACTCCGGCAAGCATGTCAGCATGCCGATGCCGATGGGTATTGAAAAGACCGATGCCTTTATCATGAAAGTGGCTGAACTGTTCGGCAAGGAAGTGCCTGCTTCGCTGAAAAACGAGCGTGGTCGTGCTGTGGACGCCCTCACTGATGCACATCAGTACATCCATGGCAAGAAGTTTGCCGTCTACGGTGATCCGGACTACCTGCTGGGCTATGTCTCCTTCCTGCTGGAAGTGGGCGCCCATCCGTACCACATCCTCTGCAGCCGTGGTTCCAAGAAGCTTGAAAAAGAGCTGCAGGCGCTTCTTGACGGTTCCGAGTTTGGTAAAGGCTGCAAGATTTACATGAACAAAGACCTCTGGCATCTGCGTTCACTGCTGATGACCGATCCGGTCGATGCCATCATCGGCGACAGCCACGGCAAATTTGCCGCCCGTGATGCCAAGATCCCCCTGTTCCGCTTCGGCTTCCCGATTTTTGACCGGGTCAACAAGCATCGCTACCCGATCATCGGTTATCAGGGTGCCGTCAACATGCTGACCGAGATCTGCAACAAGTTCATCGATATCAAGGATGAGACCTGTGAAGATCGTGACTTCGAGTTGATGCGCTAGCACACATCAGGTTGTAACCTTAGCATTTAACCAGCCAGCGGCTGTCCGATATCGGTCAGCCGCTGGTTCTGCTTGTTTTTTGCGCACACCATCAGCTACCGTGAGCAGTAAGCACACACATACCACGCCTCCCTCCGCACACAACGTATATTTTATAAGCAATTTCAGGTACTCCCACCTTGGCACAGCCTATGCTTTACTTCTGCAACAGGCTATGCAGCGCAGCATACCCTGCAGATCCGGTTTTAAAGCAGGAGGTTGTACATGCCGCCACTCTCCAGCCCGGCCAGCTCCGGGCCCAAGACGTCCTACCACGAGTTTTATGCTGACGACTTCAGTCCCCGTGACCATTATCGCCTGCTCTGGGATCATATCCGCGCCACCGGCAACAATGCACTGGAGACCAAGGATCACGAATCCCAGCTGGCACTGCAGACCGAAGGGGTTACCTTTACGGTCTACGGCGAGAGCGAAGAAGGGATCGAGCGGATCTGGCCCTTTGACCTGATCCCCCGTATCATCACCGCGCCGGAATGGGTACGGATAGAATCAGGCCTCAAGCAGCGGGTACGCGCACTCAACCTGTTTCTGGAAGACCTCTATGGTGAGCAAAAAATCATCAAAGATGGCGTGATTCCGCCGGAGCTGATCTATCAGGGCAAGGATTTCCGGCGCGAGATCGTTGGCATTGTCCCGCCCCGAGGCATCTATACCCATATCAGCGGCATTGACATTATCCGTGATGAACAGGGTGATTTCCTGATTCTGGAAGATAACCTGCGTACCCCCTCCGGTGTCTCCTACATGATTGAAAACCGGGTAATTGAACGGCGCATTCTGCCGGAATTTTTCAATAAATACCGGGTACGCCGGGTAGAACACTACCCGTCACTGCTGCTGGATGCCCTGCGCTGCCTCTCGCCCCGTGGCAAGGGCACAGCTGAGATCGTCCTTCTGACCCCCGGTATCTACAACTCTGCCTATTTCGAACATACCTTCCTGGCCAAGGAGATGGGGATCGAGCTGGCTGAAGGGCGCGACATGGTCACCATCAACGACATCGTCTATCTAAAGACCACCAAAGGGCTGAAGCGGGTGGATGTGATCTACCGCCGGATTGATGACGACTACCTTGACCCGCTGATCTTCCGTTCAGACTCATCGCTGGGGATTGCCGGGGTAATCAATGCCTGGCGGGCCGGTAATGTGGCCATTGTAAATGCACCGGGCAGCGGTATTGCCGATGACAAGGCAGTCTACCCCTTTGTGCCGGATATCATCCGCTACTACCTGGGGCAGCAGCCTATCCTGAAAAACGTACCCACCTACCAGATGACCAATGTCACCGACCGGGAATATGTTTTTGACAACATGGAGCGGATGGTGGTCAAGGCGGTCAGTGAATCCGGCGGCTACGGCATGCTGATGGGGCCTTCCTCCACCCCGGCCCTGCGTAAGGAATTCATGGACCGGGTGCTGGAAAATCCCCGCAACTACATCGCCCAGCCGGTGGTCTATCTCTCACGGCATATCTGTTACATGGACGGTGAGCTGGAGGCCCGCCACCTGGATCTGCGGCCGTTTGTGATCTATGGCGAGGAGATCCAGGTGGTACCGGGCGGACTGACGCGGGTGGCCTTGCGTAAAGGCTCACTGGTGGTGAACTCTTCTCAAGGTGGTGGAAGCAAGGACACCTGGGTCCTGGCTGAGTAAACGAAAACAATAACCCCCCTCAATCCCCCCTTATCAGGGGGGAGGCTAACTATCCATGTTTTGCTCCTCCCCTGACAAGGGGAGGCCGGGAGGGGTTCAGGAAGGAAATTATATGTTAAGCCGCATAGCTGATTCAATGTACTGGATGGCCCGATACTTGGAAAGAGCCGGCGAAACCGCCCGTCTGATGGAGATCAACCTGCTCTATCTGGTGGAAGCGGAAGAGGATATGGGTGAAGAGGAAAAATGGCGACCGGTTCTGGAGATAACAGCTGCTCTGCCCCAATATGTCGAGCTGTATGGCGATGATGCCATCACCACCCAGCGGGTGCTGCAGTTTGTCTGCGGTGGCCGCACCAACAACAACTCGATCCGCACCTGCCTGCG
>DAIQQT010000365.1:0-3197 GCA_036786685.1 Trichlorobacter sp. | reverse complement strand
TTGCACGATGAAAGCTACCTCCAAAAGGAAATGCCGACATCATACCACCACTACCAACTCAATTCGACGAAGAACCTCCTGCCTCAACAAATCTTACTAACAAAGGTAGGCCAACATATCCAAGCCCTACAATTCCAATGACCGCTGATTTTGTTTCTACTCGGTTAAGAAGTTGAGTTTTAGCATTAAACATAAATCCCCCATCCAACCATTACACTCCACCCTGCCCCCACAACAAGCAGCCAAGGGTCACGCAACAACGATTCTGTTGGATCACCACTTAATCCGGCTTTTACCCTCAATATGTAACGCAGCAGCCCAAAACAACAGAGAGGTACCGTGTACAGTAAAGTGCGGTGTGACAGGGTATACATAGTGTAGGTGACCAGTACCGCACTGCCGGTCATAAACAATACGCCTTCCAGAAACCCTTCAGGATAGTGTGCCAGTACTTTACGATGACCTCCTGCAGTATCGGCAAGCAATTGCTTTTCAGAAAGCCTCTTGCCGGCACTTAAAAACAGTGACAGTAGAAGTACAGACAAAAACAGCCATTCAGAAACACGGATGCCGAAGACAGCCCCACCAGCCATGAGCCGAAACAGGAAGCCGGTTGCGATACAAAACAGGTCAACTACCGGGATATTTTTGAGGCAACAGGAATAGGCAATCGATACAGCCAAGTAGGCCAGTACAAGCATCAAAAAGGTTTTACTAACAAATATGCCGATGACAACAGCACTTACCGTGAGCATGACTGCCAGTATTTTGGCAGTTTTAACTGACACTTTACCAGACGCCAGCGGTCGTGAAGATTTTCGCGGATGGTTAAGATCTGTCTCACGATCCATCAGGTCGTTAATCAGATATCCTGCACTTGAAGCCAGAGAAAATGCAACAAAAGGGATGGCCCCTTTAAGGACCACCCCTTGGGTTAGTAACGCGCCGCCAAGGAACGGCGGAAAGAACAGCATCAGGTTCTTTAACCATTGGTGAGTGCGCAACAGTTGGATTATAGCAACTACGATTTGCATCAAGTATTAGGTTCTGCCATTATAAAAAAGAGGCAAGCTACCATTGATCTTCCTGCCCAGAGCCGTTTTCATCATCAATACCATCCGAGTCTTCGTCATTTCCAAATTCATCTGAAGAAAACAATTCATCTTCGTCTTGATCTTCATCTTCAACCAAATGCCATGCAGGACGTTCTTCAGGTTCTGCTGCTGCCTCAAAACGGGCCAGCATCTCAGGATCAGTACAAAACCGGTCATCCTTAAAGTGGCATTTCTCAAGCTCGCAGAGATCAAACAGTTGAATCTCGCTACAGAGTCTACGAGGCAGCTCCTGAGGCACCTCATCCTTGTCAATAAACTCTTCTACGCTACTCACGCACATACTCCATTCAAAAATTCTGTAGCTTTTGCCACATCTTCCTTACAACCAATATAGATTGGTGCCCGCTGATCAAGTCCTTCCGGGGTCATATCAAGGATCGGCATACAGCCGTTGGTGGCAGCACCGCCAGCCTGTTCAATCAGGTAGGCCATTGGATTCAGCTCAAACAGAAGTCGCAATTTACCATTAGGGGAATCGGTCAGGGCCGGGTACATAAAGATCCCTTTACCCTTCATCAAGATCTGATTGATATCCGGTACAAACCCGCCTGAATAACGCAGTTTTGAACCTTTATCTTCGAGATAGCGGATATAGGCTTCGTTTTCTGGCGTGTATTTCTTACGCAGGCCACCAGGAGAATAGATATCACCCGACGGCTTCATCTGAACCTTTTCCCGGGTCAGGGTAAATTCCATCAGATGGTTCATGGTAAACTCATAAACTCCTTTACCCACTGAGTAGACCATTGATACCCGAGGTCCGTAGAGGATGTACATGGCTCCCACCATATTACGTCCCGGTTGCAGCAGGTTGTCTCCTTGATAAATACCAACAATAGTTCCCACTGCCAGGTTCACATCCACCAGTGAAGAACCATCCAAGGGATCATAGGCAACGGAGAACATCCCTAAAGGATTACTGGTTACCTGAAAAATTTCATCCATTTCTTCAGAAGCGATATTACAGACTACCCCGGAGTACATCAGGCGTTTGCGCAGGATTCGATCAGACAGTACATCCAGGGCGAGCTGTTCTTCACCATACAGGTTTGAGGTACCTGCAACCCCAAGATCACCGGTGCGAACCGCGTTGATCACATATTTACTGGCTTCGGCAATCTCGCACAGCAGGTGTACCAGGTTACCACTAATATTCTGCTCGCGCAGATGGCGACGAAAGTCGGTTTGAAATTTGGTGCTACCGGGCTCCTTGCCCATAAAAAAGTCCTCCTGAACAGGTAGTGTGCTAGATTAACCATAGATAGTACAGGACCTGCCTGATTTCAAGGGGAATCAGGCAATCGCCATCAGTGATGCAAGATAGGTTATCAGGCCATCCAGTGCGAAAACCGAAAAGAGGCTGGTGATTACAGCTCTGGTTGCTGCCTGGGGAATTTCAGTGGCACTGGTACCCACCGACATGCCGGCATTACAGCAAATAAGTGGAATAACAAAGCCAAAAGCCACGGCCTTTGCCGTCAGCACCGCAACTTCGCGCAACCCCAGTGAAGCAACAATTCCCTGAATAAACTGGTCATAGGGGATATGATGCCCCAAGGAAACAATTAAAAAGCCTCCAACAAATGAAGTTAGAACAAAATAGATGGTAAGGAATACGACTGATGCAGTAACCCCCACAACACGGGGCAGCAACAGATAACGCTCTGGATGAATTCCCATCCGTTCCAATGCCGCTATTTCACCATTAATTTTCATAGAGCCCAATTCTGCGGCAATGGCAGTACCGCTGCGGGCAATGACAATCATGGCCGTCAGCAGGGGGCCAAGTTCCAGAAAAACTACCCAGACCAGCACTTTGCCGGTTAGTGAGCCGTTTCCTCCACCAACCAGACCAATCACCTGGCTAACAATAACGGTTCCCAGGATAACGGCCACCAGAACAATAATTTTAGCCGCCTCAAGTCCGGTAAAGTAGAGCTGCTTAAGTAAAACTGTGCGGATGGCCGGATTACCCAAAGAGGGTGGACTGATCAACGATACAATTGATTGCAGGAGCAGGTGGGTAATAGTAACAAAAAACTGCCCCCTGGCGGAATCGCCAGAGGGCAGGTGTATCAGACA
>DAIQQT010000364.1:0-3199 GCA_036786685.1 Trichlorobacter sp. | reverse complement strand
GGGGGCAACTTGCAGCGCCGCCAGCACCCCCGCAACGGTTGTGGCCATGTCTGGTGGCACGGTTGATCCTGATATCTCTACAGCGCTGGCCAAGGTCTACGGTGAGCAATACCATATTGTGGCAACCCCCTATAACACCCAAACCAGCCTGACCACCCTGCGGGATCATCTGGACGCTGTCTCTGGCCCAATGGAACAACGGGACGCAATAGGCATCTACGCCATTGATACTGCCCTGGCATCAGCAACCACCCTGGCAGGCCAGATCAATGCAGGCCGTGTGCTTGGTGTTTACCTGCGCGGTACCAGATCTGCTTCCTTTGAAATGGCTGCAGCCATGGCTGCTGTGCTGGCCTTTGAAGAAGATCCGGCCCGACCACTTAATACGCTGCCGCTTAAAGGCATTGCCGCGCCACCAATTAAAGATCGCCTTTCCCGTACAGAGCAGGAAAACCTGCTGCACAATGGCACAACCCCGCTGGAGGTTGGCCCCGGTGAACGGGTCCAGATCGTGCGTGCGGTATCCACCTACACCAAAGATCCACAGGGCATTGAAGATATCGCACTTTTGGATATCACCACTATTCGCACTCTGGCCTATGTCCGTAAGGCATTGCGCGAGCGGATCAGCCTGCGGTTCCCCAGGGAAAAGCTGTCCAGTAAAACCCCGCCCAAAGTCCGCACAGAAATCCTGGACGTGTTGAAAAAACTGGAAGCCCTGGAGATCGTCGAAGAGGTGGATGCCAATAAGCCGGGTGTGCTGGTCCAGCGTAGTGGCCAAGATCCTAACCGGCTGGATGCTGCCATACCGGTAGATGTGGTCAACGGCCTGCACGTCTTTGCCGGTCGAATTGATCTGCTGCTTTAACCATTCTTTAAGGAGGGTTTAACCCATGTCTGATGAATATGTATCCCGCGTGACCCTGGAGGTAAACGGCCAGGTTATTGATGACTTTGATTCGGTTGAAGAAGGTGAACTGGAACATCGCAAAGCGGTCAACCTGATGAATAAAACCGGCTCGTGTGAAGTAACCCAGCGGCCAACGGTGGCGGTTGATTACATCATCCCCAAAGATAAGGAAGAATTTAATTTCAAAGATGTGTCAGACGCCACCCTGGTAATTGATCGCGGCAACGGCACCCGCATTACCTACAGCGGCGTATGCACCGCCAAGGTGGGCAGAACCAAATATGACGGCACCGATGCAGCCAAGAAAACCATTGATTTTATCGCCAATGAGCGGAGCGAGGAATAACCGTGGACGCGATCACTAAAACATTCCCAGAAGGTCTGCTGCATGAAGGTAAGCTCTATAAAGAGTTTACCCTGGTTACGGAAGCGTTTCAGCACACGTTGGATCTGCTGAATAACCCTGCTGTGCAAACAGACCGGCTTGCTGATGAATCATACTATCAGGCCTGCATGCTGGCTGTCCGTCTGGCTGTACCCGGCGTTGAAACCATCACTCCGGAAATGATCCGGCAACTGTCTGGTCCTGATGGCCGCACGCTTTTATCTGTATCAAATGAGTTGGAAAAGCGGAGGCGTGATTTTCGCAGCTCGATTGAAACCGCTGCGCAAGATGCAGGTAGCCCTGCTGAAACTGGGGATGGACTGGCCGAGCATTCAGACAATGAGCTGCTCGGAAGCTGAAGAACTGCTGGAAGCCCATGAAGAGCTGATCAAGCCGCCTACTAAAACCAAGAAGTACAAGGTCAGGAAAACGCCATGAACGGCAATATGAAACTCTTACTTGAACTGGTAGCAAACAACCGTGAACTACGCAACGGCCTGAACTCGGGCCGTCGCGATGTTCACACCTTTGTTACCGGTGCAAAGAAAGAGTTTGAGTCGTTAAAGGGTATGGCCACCTCGCTCCAGGGCAGGTTGGCCACCCTGGGCATCGGCGTTGGTGTCGGCAAGATTGTCATGGATTCTGCACGGCTTGATAAATCTCTGACCCAGATCGGCCAGACGGCAGGTGAAGGCACAGACAAGGTTAAAACGCTTCGTAAAGAGCTTTTCAGTATGGCCGGTGAAAGCGGCCAGGGGGTTGAAAACCTGCGGGATGGATTCAATGTCCTGGTGCAGTCTGGCCTGAACATGAAGGAATCCCGCGCCACTTTGGACGGCATTAACGTGGCCATGTCTGTTACTGGCGCACAAGCTCATACACTGGCCGGTGGTTTGTCAGTTGCTTCCACCGCCTTCCAATTTGATTTGTCAAAGCCCGGCATGGCCCTGCAGTTGCTGGACAAGATGACTGTAGCCGGTCGCCTTGGCAATGCCGAGCTTGAAAACCTGTCTGACATCTTTGCAGGGGTTGGTGTTAATGCCAAATCCGGCAACATGGGCTTTGACCAGACCTTGGGTTATATCGAAGCTCTGTCCCGTGTTGAGCGTCAACCAGAACGGCTGGCCACCCTGGCAGATTCAACCCTGCGGGTGTTTACTAATCTGCGCTACATGGCCGATGCCCAAAAGGGTACCGGTGTAAAGTTTTTTGATGCAAAGGGTGCCCGGCGCGATGTCTTTGCTGTCCTGGGTGATATTAAGAAAAAGTACGACACCCTGACCACCGATAAACAGCGGGCAGTCTTCATCCAAAAAGCCTTCGGCAAAGCCGATCTGGACACCGTTAAAGGCATCAAAACTCTTCTGCAAGGCGATAACCTGACCAAGGCCGGTGAATTTACCGGCCAGATCAGCAAGGCAAGCGGCACCCTTCGCAAAGATTTTGACGAAGCCACCCGCAACCTGGTCGACCAGACAGGCCGGATGGGTGCCAAACTGCGGGAAGCTGCAGATGGCTTTGTCACCCCTATTAATAAGGCCCTTGCCGAATACATGAAGCACATGATGGCCGACAAAAAAGATGGCGGCCTGGGCCTCGGCGGCAAGGAGCTGATACTGGGGGGAGGCGCACTTGTTGCCGGTACCGCTTTAACCGCTCGCTACGGTGGCAAGGCTATTAGCGGTATGGCCGACAAGCTGCTTAAAAAAGGTGGATCCACTGCAGCCGGTGTGGCTGAAGGTAAAGCATTACAATATGCAGCAGGTGTTACCCCTGTCTTTGTGGTTAATGCCGATGCCATTGGTAGCAGCTTACCTATTCCCACTAATGTTGCACCTGGTACGGCTGCAGCAGGTGGAGGCCTTCTTGCGCGTGCTGGATATATAGGTGCAATAGCGGCTACC
>DAIQQT010000008.1:0-18263 GCA_036786685.1 Trichlorobacter sp. | reverse complement strand
CCTGTTTTATGAGGATGGCTTGAGCTTCACCAAAGGGCTCTGCGCCAGTGATGAGCCGGAGATCTGGGTGAAGGGTGGTGATGGTCGGGTGCAGTTGTGGGTAGAGGTGGGGCTGCCTGACAGCGAACGGATTATCAAGGCCAGCCGTCATAGTGAACAGGTGCGACTTCTGGCCTGCGGCAGGGCCTTGCCCAACTGGGAACAGCAGCACCTGCCCAAGCTGGCTAAGCTCGCCAATCTCACCATCATTACCCTTGATCAGCCATTTCTTTCTGCAGTGGTACAACGCCTGGAACGTTCCGTGGTCTGGTCCATCACCATCACCGAAGGGACTTGCTACCTGACCATTGGGGACGATACCCTGGAGACGGCTATACATCAGCGATCGTAGCAATACCAAGGCGGCCAGATGGCGGCGCCTTCAAACAACAAACGGAAAATGACGGAAGCTACCCATGACACCTGCAATTAACGCCGAACGCCTGCTGAACACCTTTCTGGAGCTGTGCGCCATTGATGCCGAACCCACCAGGGAGCGGCCTATGGCTGATCGCCTGACGTCATTGCTGATGGAACGTGGCTTTGCGGTAAACGAGGATGATACCGGCTCCAGGCTTGGCGGTAATGCCGGTAATCTGTACGCCACCCTGCCGGGCACCGGGCCTGGCGAGACGTTACTGTTTTCCTGCCACATGGATCGGGTGGCACCCGGTACCGGGGTGAAGCCGCACCGGGAGGGTGACTATATTGTCAGCGATGGTAGCACCGTGCTGGGGGCTGATGATGTGGCCGGACTGGCAGCGGTGCTTGAAGGTATAACCGCTGTTCAGGAGCAGGGCCTGTCCCATCCGCCGCTGGAAATTCTGTTCAGTGTGGCTGAGGAGCTGTCATTGCAGGGGATTGAGCAGTTTGATGCATCACGGATTATTTCCCGTTGCGGCTTTGTACTGGATGCCGGAGGTCCGGTGGGTGAAATCGTGGTTACAGCGCCGGGGCATGTAACATTGTCTGCTGTAATCAGCGGTCAGGCGGCCCACTCCGGCATTGCTCCGGAAGACGGGGTATCGGCAATCCAGATAGCTGCCAAGGCCATTTCCCGGATGTCGTTGATGCGGATTGATGAAGAGACAACGGCAAACATCGGCAGTATCAGGGCTGACGGACCGACCAATATTGTGCCGGATCGTTGTGAGTTGAGTGCGGAAGCTCGCTCCACCGATCCTGCTCGCCTGGCGATGCAGGTCGCAAGCATGCGGCAGGCACTGGAGGATGCGGCACAGGCAGCAGGCGGTCGGGTGGAGATCATTGTCCGTTCCAACTATCGCTCATACCGGCTTGATCCGGCATCTGAGCCGGTGCGTCGTGCCGATACTGCGGCCCGTTGTCTGGGGCTGCCTGTGCGTCACCGTTCCACCGGCGGCGGTTCGGATGCAAATTTCTTTAACGAATGGGGTATTCCCACTGCAGTGCTCTGCTGCGGCTTTGAAAAGGTGCATACCTGTCAGGAGCGGATGCCGGTATCGCAGCTGACGTTACTGGCACAGTGGGTGGCAGCCATTCTGACCGGCAGTGATGAGGGATAGTTGCTGTCATAGTGCTGCCCGGATACGCTTGAGAATCGTTGATTGCAGCACTCTGTAATATTTGTTATGGATACGGATGTCGTTACTTTATTGCTGGTTTACAGGTGCACTGCATGAAGAAAAGATGCCTGATTGTTGATGATGAGATTACCACCTGTTTTATCCTGAAGGTGATACTTGAGGAACATTTTGTCTGTGATATTGCCCCTAATGGTGAAAAGGCCCTCTGCAGCTTTGATCAGGGCCACCTTGAAGGCTCCAATTACAATCTGATCTGTCTGGATATAAACATGCCCGGTATGAACGGGCTGAATGTCTTGAAACATATCCGTGATGCAGAAGCCGCGCTGGCCTTGTCTCCCGATCTGGAAAGCAAGGTAATTATCATTTCAGCAGACAGCACCTCTACAACCGTCTTGAACTCATTTTTTGCCTGTGGCGCGTCGTCATATATCACCAAGCCGATTGACCGGGAGAAGTTATTACACGAGTTGGTAACGTTAGGGTTGATATCTCTTTAACGCTAAGCCTTGGTTTTGAGAACTATGATGCTTAGATTTGATATTTCTTGAGTAGCTTTAGAAAGGAACGTCATGACTTTAAAAAGAACGGCAGTATTAGGTGTGCTAGTGGTTCTGCTGGGGGGGTGTGCTACGGTCTCAACTCCACCGGAGCGGATTGAAGCGCCAGTTTCTCAACAACAACAGATAATCGCTCAGAATAACGCTCAGGAGTCTTCGATCAGAAGGTATAAACGAAAGATTGCAATTGCCAGATTCTCGAATGAATCCAATTATGGGCGTTCTCTTATGACTGATCAGGATTATGATCGAGTTGGCAAACAAGCGTCGGATATGCTGGCCTCAAAGCTGATCAAGTCAAACAAATTCATTGTCTTTGAACGGCCTGATCTTGCCAAAGTTCAGCGTGAACAGAAATATTCCGGCAACGCAAATCTTATCGGTGTTGATGCCGTTGTTGTCGGTTCTGTTACTGAATTTGGACGCTCTGTCGGCGGGAAAAGTGGGTTTCTGTCAAGTACCAAATTGCAGACTGCGCGGGCAAAGGTTGAGGCTAGGCTGGTTGATGTCAAAACTGGGCTTGCATTTTTTTCAGTTACAGGTGTCGGTGAGGCCAGCACTGAAAGTGGTGAAATTGCCGGATTTGGCAGCAGGGCTGATTACGATGCAACTTTGAATGACCGAGCCATATCTGCTGCGATAGCAGATATGATCGATAAACTTGTTGCTACGCTGGATGAACGTAAATGGAAAACCGATATTCTTGAAGTGCAAGGACGGCAGATTTTTATCAGTGGTGGAATTAAACAAGGTTTGAAGGTTGGAGATATTCTACAGGTGATGGAGCAGGGAACAACTATAAAAAGCAAACAGACTGGCTTTGATATTAACCTACCAGCGAAAAAACTAGCTGAGGTTAAAATTATATCCTTCTTTGGAGATAATGAGAACAATGAGGGGGCGATTGCTGAAATTATGCAGGGAACCATAAACAACGTAGACCTTGCCAAGATATATGTTGAAGAGGTAAAAATATGAAAAAAATTATTGCGCTAGCTCTTTTATTTGCTCTCTCGGCTGGCTGTTCGATGCCGAGTAGCACAGTCCGTTCTGTGGATGCCCGTCCAGCATTATCTATAAAGGGTGCTCCAGCTTCTGCCAGACTTTTTATTGATGGTTTAGACATGGGAGCAGCTAATACCTATAACGGTGATCCACAGGTGCTGATTCTTGCTCCGGGTACTCACAAGGTATCAATACTTGATGGTGGTAAGGTGTTGTACGAACAGTCAATTTTTGTTGAGAGCGAGCTTAAAAGTATTACCATTAACTAATGGAGCCAATATGAAGTTTTTAAAAATATCTGTGTTTATATTCATGCTTGCGGTTGCGGCTGGGTGTTCAAATACCCGTTACGCTTGGAATAATTATGATCAAAAACTCTATAACTATTACAAGACACCAGCAGAGTATGATCAGTTTGTTGAAGCTTTACGGGAGGCTGTTGAGGACGCAGAGGCAGAAGGGAGGATGCCTCCAGGACTCTATGCCGAATATGGGTACGTATTATATGAAAAAGGTAACTTTCCGGCTGCAATTGTCTACTTCAGGAAAGAACATGATAAGTGGCCAGAATCAAGGGTGTTAATGGTTAAAATGATCAAAAACGCAGAGAAAAAGGCTTCTCAACATCAAAATAAGGAAATATCTCTTGCTGTTAAAGATCCTGTCTCTCAGCAGAATGCGAAAGGAGAGGTTCCGTGATCAGAGGATTCGCTGTTCTGTTGGCGTTAGTTGTGCTTGCTGCTTGTGCAACTGTACCGGCTAAAGATTATACCAAATTTAATGCTGCTAAGCCTAGTTCGATACTAGTTGTCCCGACTGTGAATCGTAGTGTTGATATCACAGCTTCTGACTATATGTTGTCAACCCTCTCAATACCCGTAGCAGAACGTGGGTATTACGTTTTCCCGGTTAATCTTGTTAAGCGAGTTTTGGAAGATGACGGTTTGTCGGATGCAAATCTTGTTCATAGTGCTTCTGCAGAAAAGCTTGCAAGCCTGTTTGGTGCTGATGCAGTGCTCTATGTGACAATCAACCGGTGGGATGCACAATATTTTGTACTTTCCACGCAAGTTACAGTCGATGTCAGTTATGTTGTCAAGGACGGAAAAACCGGTGATATGCTTTGGGAACATCGCCAGAAAATGGTGTATGTGCCTCAGAATAGTGGGGGACATCCAATTGCTATGTTGATTACTGCCGCCGTAAATGCTGCGATAACCAAGATGGCCCCAAATTATATGCCACTTGCTAGACAGGCGAATGCTCAGACTTTTGCCTATCCTGGCCCTGGAATTCCGCCAGGTGTGTATGCAAAAGAGGAGGGGGCAGCCAAGTAGAAGTTGTTTGGAATTACCTGGCACTGGATGTGCTAAGTGGTCAGTAATTTAGCTGAAAACAAGACAAATGTACGAAAGCCGCAGATATAATACCTGCGGCTTTCGTTGTATTCATTACCTAGGCTCGCTACAGCGTTACATCCAGCTCGTTTTCGGTCAGTTGCGAGCGTACCTGCTTTTTACGGATAAGTACCAGCTCGCCACCCTTGGTCTTCATGACCGCACCGGGCTTGCGGTGGGAGTTGTAGTTTTCCGGTGACATGCTCTCGGAATAGGCTCCGGTTCCGCCGATCACCACGTAATCACCGATTTCCGGCTCAATGATCTCCACCGGCACGATGTTGCCGGCGTTGTCCAGGCGGACCGAGTCACCGCTCTCACAGCAGCGGCCAACAATGCCGAAGGACTTCAAGCCGGCAGCAGGCGCCTGATCGTACTCGCTGGAAAGCAGGGTGCCGTCCTGACGGACAATGTAGATCGGATGTTCTGAGCCGTACAGCAGCGGACGGGTCAGCAGTTCCATGCCGCCATCCACAATCAGGAAGTTCATCTCGTTGGTGAATTTCTTGTCAATAATGCGGGTGATGATATGACCGAAGTTGGCCACCACAAAGGTGCCGGGCTCAATCTCCATCTCAACTTCACGGCCGGTATCAGCCTTGAACGCTTCGATCCGCTGCTTGGCATAGGCCCCCAGTGAGGCGATGTCTGCCTGCTTTTCACCGGGCATACGGGCCACTTTCAGGCCGCCACCGAAGCTGACGGTGGTCGCATCCGGGAAGTAGGTTTTAACAAAGCCCAGTTCAC
Source organism: Trichlorobacter sp. (assembly GCA_036786685.1). Lineage (GTDB taxonomy): Bacteria > Desulfobacterota > Desulfuromonadia > Geobacterales > Pseudopelobacteraceae > Trichlorobacter. The sequence continues at coordinate 12,950 of DAIQQT010000008.1, read as the reverse complement.
GATCAATATTCTGGCGCCATTTTTCAGGATCGCCGCCGGAGCCGATATGGACATGCACCTGGGTGAAGCCCAGCCCTTTCTCATCAGCCATCGCCTTGACCTTGGGGACGTCGTTCAGGTGGACGCCAAAGCAGGAATACTCACTGCCGGTGTCACGGGTGGCGCTTTCGCCACCGCCGGCTGCGCCGGGGTGGACCCGCATGGAGAGGTTCACGTTGTTGGCCTTGGCAAAATCAGCAATCAGGTTGAACTGCAGCATGGAACAGACGTTGTACTTGAGGCCGGCCTTGATCATGGCCTCCAGTTCTGCCCGCTCCTCACCGGTTGGTACTTCCTGGGTGGTCAGCATCATCCGGCTGAACGGGATACCGGCAGCATGGGCGCGGGCCGCTTCGTCCAGAGATGAACAGTCTAGATCCAGACCTTTGTTGGTAACCACCCGCAGCACGGTACGGTCTGAGTTGGCCTTCATGGCGTAGCGCACATGCAGTCCAAAGGCGTTGGGCATACCCAGCAGCTGTTCGCAGCTGTTCTCAATGTATTCCTGGTCATGCAGGTAGATCGGTGTACCCCACTGCTGCGCAATTTGGGGGATAAGTGCTGCATCCAGCTTTGTTGGGCCAAACTGTTCTGTCGACATGCTGATAACCTCGTAATAATGATGTTGTAGGGAGATGCCCTTTTGCGTATATGTTTGAAACAAAGACAGTCTATGTATCATTACAGAGAGGTTTGGTGCAAGATCTCTCTGGTGTAAAAGCTGAGCCTCTTGCAAAACTACTGCGGAGGCCGTCTACTGCGTTGCGCAGTGCTCGCTTCTTCGCCTGACGGGGGGGATGTCTCAGTCGCTGCGCGCCGTACGCCTTGTATCCGGCCTTCCTCGTGACATTTTGAAAGAGGCTCAGTTGTATGTATGATTGCTAAGTGTCGGTCGTCTTCGAGGTATAGAAAGTTATGAAACAACGCGCAATGCTCTGCCCGCGCTGCAGGCGGATTATTGGCAGTGAAGAGTCACACTGTTCGTGGTGTGGCACTTCCCGCTCCAATCCTCTGTGGGTACTGTTTGGTGTCTCCGGTGCGGGATGGATGAGTGCAGCCATACTCACGGCCAATCTGATTTTCTTTGGCCTTTCATTGTTGTTAAGTACAAAAGTAGATCAATCTGCCCGGTTTCTGACGCCGGGGCAGAATAGTTTACTGCTTTTGGGAGCCAGCGGCACTATCCCGATTGATCAGTATGGAAGATACTGGACGGTAGTCAGTGCCAATTATCTGCATGGTGGTATCCTGCATCTGCTTTTTAATCTGGCAGCGCTTCGTCAACTGGCCCCCTGGGTTAGCCATGAATACGGCAGCAGCAGGATGTTTGTAATCTATACCGCGGGAGGATGCCTGGGGTATCTTGTTTCGTACGTTGCTGGTGTGCCGTTTACGGTGGGCGCATCGGCAGCCCTCTGCAGCCTGATCGGTGCTTTACTGTTTTATGGCAAAACCAGAGGAGGGAGTTACGGTACGATGGTGTATCGGGATGTCGGCGGGTGGGCTCTTAGTATCTTTGTATTCGGCCTGATCTTTCCCGGTATCAATAACTGGGCCCACGGCGGTGGCCTGTTAGGCGGTATTTTACTGGGGTGGCTGCTTGGTTATGAAGAAAGGCGAAATCAGCGTGTTCTTGATCATATCCTGGCGTTTCTCTGTATGGCGGTGACCGTCGGCGTATTGCTGTGGGCCCTGTTTGTGGCCAGGTTGTAGAGGTATGAATACTGCTGACCAGATTGTCTATCGCCCCATCGGCATCATCAACTCACCCTATGTCCGCCGGATTGATGCTCCCCACCAGAGTACCGTGGTGGAGGGAACCGAGTCAGGCGAGCCGGCACTGGCGACACTCACGCTTGCGGCTTGGGTTGATGAACAGGCTGTGCAGGATCTTGACGGTTTTGAGCGGATCTGGCTGATTTTCGCCTTTCATCTCAGCGAGGGCTGGAAGAGTGCCGTCAAGCCGCCCCGTGGTGGCCCAAAGCGGGGTGTCCTGGCCACCCGATCGCCCCACCGGCCTAATTCCATCGGGCTTTCAGCCGTAGAGTTGATCAGGGTTGAAGGCCGGACACTGCATTTACGGGGAGTTGATCTTCTGGACGGCACACCGGTGCTGGATATCAAACCGTACGTGCCCTATGCCGATGCCTTTCCTGATGCCAGGGCCGGCTGGATTGATGAACTGGATGCACAGCAGGGGAAGCAGTCTGCTCCCGGCCCCAGAAAACCACGCTCCCGCAGTAAGTAAACCCCGGTCACCGACCGGAATGATTAGATGCCTCAGCCGCCCTGCTGCTTTTCTCCGGCCTCAGCATTGCAACGCTCCACCACTTCACGCAGCCAGGTGATCTCATCGGGCAGGAACTGCTTGGAGTACTCGCTGCCGACGTTCATGGCAATATGCAGCGGCGGCAGGGTGGTGGCGGCAATCACATGTCCCGGCACGCCAATCCATTTTGGCGCCGTATCGGTCCAGTTCTTCAGGCGCTCTTCACTGTCAAAGATCATCAGATAATCGTTTCCGTCTGCCTCCATAATCAGGGGAAGCACCTGACCGTCCTCAAGGGTGATATCACCATCAAGTTCCTTGGGATCAAGGGTGGGGACACAGAAGGTCGTGTTGAGAAAGATGTCGTAAAAGTTGGATTGACGTTTGGCATCGTTCATATCTTCCCGCATTGCCTGTAATGCCTGATCCAGTTCATTGCTCGCGGGTTGCTGTTCGTTAGAGGCGGTCATGGAGAGTCCTTGGTCCTGAAGAATTTTCGGCATAGTAGCTGAAATGGCTGGCTGCGGCAATCCGCAAAACAGGGTGGTACGCGGCCACACGTTGACAAAAACAGTGTAGCCATGCAATAAAGGGCTCGCGTAACAGAAAAACCGCTTCTATCCGGGAAGCGGTTTTTCTGTTTATCAGTGCAGGCATGACCGACACTTTTGGAGACATACGTGGAGAACAGAAGAAGACAGTTGATCAGGAACAAGAGAATCGCCACCGGTCTGATGATTGGTGCGGCAGTGCTGTTTGTGGTTGCCCGTCTGCAGGGGGGGCATGGTGTATGGGGATGGGTTGCCGCCTTTGCCGAAGCTGCCATGGTTGGCGCACTGGCAGACTGGTTTGCCGTGGTGGCGCTGTTCCGGCATCCGCTTGGCCTTCCGATCCCCCATACCGCCATTATCAAAAACAAGAAAGAAGCGATTGCCGGGAATCTTGCCGCTTTTATCCGGGACAAGTTTCTGGCCAGCGATACCCTGCTGGCCAAGCTGCGGGCCTACAACCCGGCTGAACATCTGGCTGGCTACCTGATGGTGCAGCAGCACGGGGCTGACCTGTCAAAGGGAATCACCCGGCTGCTGGCTGATTCGTTGGATTTTGTTGATGATGAGCGGGTGCAGCAATGGTTGCGGGCCGCCCTGAGCAACCGGGTGGCGGGCTTTGATCTTTCCGGTACTGCCGGGGCCATGCTGGAGGCCTTAAGAAACGGTAATCGTCACCAGGCGGTGCTGGATGAGCTGCTGCAGCGTTGTGCTGTCTGGTTGTCCAGTGAAGAGGCACAAACCAAACTGGCCCTGGCCATTGAGGATATGGCGGTGAAAGAGTATCCGCTTCTGATGGCCTTTATGCCGAACAAAGACCAGTTTGCCCGCGGGGCAGGGGAGAAGATTGTCAGGCGGCTTAACGACTACATTCAGCAGGTTGCTGCTGATCCGACCCATACCTTGCGTTGTCGCTTTGATGGGGCGGTGACTGATGTCGTTGCCCGCTTGAAGAGTGATCCTGAACTGCGTGGCAAGGTTGAAGGGATCAAGCAAGAGGTTCTGCATAACCAGGCAATTACTGACTATGCCCGTAACATCGGCAATGACCTGAAGAGCTGGCTGTACCACGACCTGCAGCAGCCTGATTCACAGCTGCAACAGAAGATTACAGCGGCAGTTGCCGGAGTCGGGCTAACCCTGTCAAACAACCAGGGACTGCAGGACTCACTGAACGAGTATCTTGAAAAACTTGTGCTGCATTACGGTGATACGCTGAGAACGGCAGTTGCCGGGCATATTTCCGGCACGGTGCAGGCCTGGGATAGTGCTGACTACAGCAATGAAATAGAACTTTCCATCGGCTCTGATCTGCAGTTTATCAGGATGAACGGCACCCTGGTGGGGGGCGTGATCGGCCTGCTGCTGCATGCCATTACTCTGTTACTAGCATAACCGCAGGAGTAGCGTATGAAGATCCAGAAAGTAACGCCGGAAAATCGTCCCAAGGTCTATGCCCTGCTGCAGCGGGCCTTTCCCGGCAGTATCTATGAAGCGCAGCTGGTGCAGAGGCTCCATGAAAATAACCGCCTGATCCATGAATGGGTCTGCATCCATACCAATAAAGTAATCGCCTACGTTGCCTTTTCCCCTGCCTACAACGGTAAACAGTTTTGTGGCCTGCATCTGGCCCCGATGGCAGTTGCTCCGGATTTTCAAAAACAGGGGATTGGCAGTGAACTGCTACGGTTTGCCCTGCGGCAGGAGGAGATCAAAAGCCAGCCGCTGTTTGTGCTGGGGGAACCGGCCTACTACAAACGTTTTGGCTTTGAACCGTGCAGTCAGCCGATCTGTCCCTTTGATCAGGGAAATGCTCATTTTTTGAGTATGCGCAACAGCAGCGCCACCAGCTTTGAAGTGGGTTATGAGCCAGAGTTTAAGACCGCTGCCTTGCCGCCCGGTAAGCAGGGCAAAAAGCGTCGGCCACGGTAGCAGCCTGCCAGGGATCAGGGGGCGGGATTCAGGATCTGGATATTGCGGCGGGGGACAGGGACTTCGATCTGCTGATCACGGAACTGCTCAATCACCGCCTGATAGATTGCCGCCTGCGCAGGAACAAAATCATCAACCTTTACCCATGGCTGGATTGCCAGGGCAATGGATGCTTCGTGCAGGGCTGCGATGCCCACAACAGGTGCCGGTTCTGCCAAAACCATTGGATTCTGCTGCAGGATTGCGTTTACCAGTGCCAGTGTCTGGCTGATATCGGTTGTGTAGCTGATGGCGGCTGTCAGGTTAAGTTGGCGGATATTGCCGTAGTTGTGCAGGATTTCACCAACAATCTTCCGGTTGGGCACAATCACACGGGAATTGTCAGTGTGCAACAGGGTGGTGGAAAACAGGGATATGTCGGTAACCTGGCCATAGACCCCCAGCAGTTCAATATATTCACCGGTGGTAAACGGCTTTGAAAAGATAATTGTCAGTCCGGCAACAAGGTTGCCCAGCAGACCCTGCATGGCAAGGCTGACCCCGACCCCGGCCACGCCGATGCCTGCGATAAGCGGCGTGATCTGCACCCCCATCTGACCAAGTGACATGACCCCGATCAAGACAATGATCAGAAGCTTGACCACCTTGACGATCAGGTTGCTGACCGGTTCATCATACTGCCTTGATTTCAGCCAGCGCTGCACGATGCTGCCGACCCAGCGGGCAACAAAAAGGCCCGCCCCCATCAGGACAATGGCGGTAAGAATCTGCATCCCGTGTTCAATAAAATAGAGCACAACCTTGTCGGTCAGTTCCGGTGATGTTGCGGCGGCTTTTTTTGCAAGTGTGTTGTCGGCCATGTAGAGCAGCGTACCATGGGACAGGGGGGTGTGCAATGCCGCAGCGCTAATAAACTGCATTTGGGGTGACGTAGCTTGCAGGTTTACAGGATTGTCGGTACGTGCTACGCACCAATTTGGTTGGCAAGGCATTAGATGGACAGGAGGTATTCCCTAATGAAATTGCGTGCTATCTGGTCTATGGTTGTTTTGGTGCTGCTTGTCTCAGTTTCTTCTCTTTTTGCTGCATCACCGGTCTGGAAGATCTCAAAGGGCGATGCCCGGCTCTATATCGGCGGCACAATTCATGTCCTGTCAAAAACTGACTATCCGCTGCCAGCCGGGTTTGATACTGCCTATAAGCAAGCAGTGCAGCTTGTCTTTGAGACAGATATGCAGAAAATGACCGCCCCGGAGACGCAGCAGCTGGTGTTGCAACAGGTCATCTATAACGATGGCCGGAATCTGAAACAGGTGCTGAATCAACAGACTTTTCAAGAGCTGGCGCAGTATCTGGCTACCAGGAAGATCCCTGTTGCCGAGGTGGTTGGCTTAAAGCCCGGCATGCTGGCAGTAACTCTGACCATGGTTGAATTGCAACGTCTGGGTATGGGTGGGACCGGGGTGGACTCGTTCTATCAGGCACAGGCGTTGAGCGATCATAAGCGGTTGGGACAGCTTGAGGCGGTTGAGGAGCAGGTCGGCTTCCTTGCCACATTGGGAGAGGGGTATGAAAACGAACTGATCAGCTATACCCTGCGTGATATCAAGGATCTGCCTCGCATTATGCCGCTAATTAAGGCCGCCTGGCGGCAAGGGGATCTCCCCAGGTTGCATGAATTGGCGCTTGCGCCGCTAAAACAGGAGTTCCCACCTCTTTATCAGACACTGATCGTCAAGCGCAACAAGGCCTGGATGCCCCGGATCGAAGCGATGCTGAAGACCGCGGAGGTGGAATTTGTGCTGGTCGGTGCGCTGCATCTGGTGGGGGACGATGGGCTGCTGGCACAGCTCGCGGCCCGTGGCTATCAGGTTCAGAAGCTTGACTGAGAGCTGTTTTAGCCAGATAAGGTTGGATAGGGATACACACATCTCACTATCGGAGCACTGAACATGGAACTGAATATGCGTCTGTTGAAAAACCTGCTGAGCAAGCGGGGTGATGAGATTGAAGCTGCTGTTGAGGGCACCGGTTATCTGGCAAAGACCGTGATCGGGGTGGGTACCTTCCTGCTGGATAACGAGGGGGATCTTGATCTGCTGTCTGCCAGGCAGCGGGCCACCTATGATAAATTTCTGAAGCCTCTGCTTGATCAGGTTGACAGGAAAAATGCAGGATAAATGATAGCTAAAAAGCACCTTTGATCCTGTCGTCAAGACCGAGAGAATCTAACCAATGAGTTCCACCGCATTTTCATCATTACACCTGAAGCCGGCCATGCTGAAGAACCTGGCCTCGCTGGGTTATGCCGCCATGACGCCGATTCAGGCCCATAGCCTGCCGCCGATTCTGGCCGGCAAAGATCTGATTGCCAGGGCCAAGACCGGCAGCGGCAAGACCGCTGCCTTCGGGATCGGGCTGTTAAGCCATCTTGATGTCGCAGCCCTGCGGCTGCAGGCGCTGGTGCTCTGTCCTACCCGTGAGCTGGCTGATCAGGTGGCCAAGGAGCTGCGGCGTCTGGCCCGTTTTACGGAGAATATCCGGGTCTTGACGGTCTGTGGTGGAGTGCCCTTTGGCCCGCAGCTGGGTTCTCTGGAACATGGTGCCCACGTGGTGGTGGGTACTCCCGGACGTCTGCTTGATCACCTGCGGCGGGGCAGTCTTGATCTGTCCAGCCTGCAGACCCTGGTGCTGGATGAGGCGGACCGGATGCTGGATATGGGCTTTCAGGATGATATCCGCAGCCTGATTGCCGCTGCCCCGGCCCGGCGCCAGACCCTGCTGTTCTCTGCCACCTACCCGGACAGCATTGCCGATATGAGTGCTACGATGCAGCAGACGCCGGTTGAGGTCAGTGTGGATGAGGACCATGCAGCAGGGACGATTGAGCAGCACTTTTATGAGGTTGAGCCTGATCAGCGCTGTGAGGCGGTGGCCCGTATTCTTGGCCGGTATCGCCCTGAATCAACCCTGATCTTCTGCAACACCAAGCTGGATTGTCAGGAACTGGCAGATGCCCTGAAAGAACGCGGCTTTGCCGCATTGGCGATCCATGGCGATCTGGAACAGCGGGAGCGGGACCAGGTGCTGGTCCGTTTTTCCAACAAGAGCGCCTCGGTGCTGGTGGCAACCGATGTGGCAGCCCGTGGCCTGGATATCAAGGAGCTGGCAGCGGTGATCAACTATGAGCTGTCCCGTAACCCGGAGGTGCATATCCACCGCATTGGCCGGACCGGTCGGGCAGGTGAACAGGGGCTGGCCATCAGTCTGGTCTCCCGGCGGGACAGCCGTCTGATCAAGGGGATGGAAGAAGACCTTGCTTGCAGGATTACCCTGCAGGAGTTTTCCGCGCTGGCGCCGCTAACCGGCAGGCCGCCTGCAGCTGCCATGGTTACGCTCTGTATTGATGGCGGCCGCAAAAACAAGCTGCGCCCCGGAGATATTCTGGGCGCCCTGACCGGAGAAGGTGGCATTGCCGGCAGTGAGGTGGGCAGGATTGATCTGTTTGATTTTCACAGCTATGTGGCGATCATGGGTCAGAGTGTTGAACAGGCCTTGCGTTGTCTGTCCAGCAACCGGATCAAGGGTCGTTTTTTCAAGGTGCGCAGAATCGGCTCAGGACGTACATCATGACAGCACACAAGCACCCGTTTCAACAACTTACCCCTGACTTTGTCATGGATGCCGTGGAAAGTCAGGGCTTCCGCTGCGACTGCCGCAACCTGACCCTGAACAGCTATGAAAACCGGGTCTATCAGGTGGGGATCGAGGACAGCAAGCCGCTGATCGCCAAGTTCTACCGCCCCAACCGCTGGACAGACCGGCAGATTATCGAGGAACATGAGCTAAGCCTTGAACTGGCCGGGCATGAACTGCCGGTGGTGGCTCCCTGGCGCAACCCTGGCGGTGAGAGCCTGTTTCAGTATCACGGATTCAAATTTGCGCTCTACCCGCAGCAGGGGGGACATGCGCCGGAGTTTGATAATCTGGATAACCTGCTGATTCTGGGCAGGATGTTGGGACGGATGCATCGGATCGGTGCAGTCAAGCCGTTCCAGCATCGTCCGGTGCTGGATTGTGCCGGCTTTGGCCATGCCAGTGTTACCCTGATCAGTGAAAAGTTCATCCCCTCTGAATATCGTGAGAGCTACAGCATCTTAACCGGCCAGTTGCTGGCAAAGATCGAACAGGCACTGTCAGGTGCTGGACAGTTTTGCTTGATACGCACCCATGGAGACTGCCACAGCGGCAACATCCTCTGGCGGGACAATGCCCCTCATTTTGTGGATTTTGATGACAGCCGGATGGCTCCGGCTGTGCAGGATCTCTGGATGATGCTGTCCGGTGATCGTCCCCGCAAGCTGGTACAACTGGATGCACTGCTGGAGGGGTATCAGGAGTTTAATAGCTTTGATCCGGCAGAGCTGCGCTTGATCGAGCCGTTGCGTACCCTGCGGATGCTGCACTACAGTGCCTGGCTGGCCAGCCGCTGGGATGATCCGGCCTTTCCGATCGCCTTTCCCTGGTTCAACACCATGCACTACTGGGGTGAGCATATCCTGGAGCTGCGTGAACAGCTGGCGGCGCTTGATGAACCGCCTCTGGAGCTTTTGTAATGGATGGATTGATGACAGGAGGCGCTGCGTATGAAGCCTGCTTTCAGTAAGAAAATGGGACGCTGGTTTCTGACCGACCGGGTCAGGGATCTGGTGGATTGGTGGGGTACCCCGCAATCACAGGGAGAAGAGCCGCCGCCGGTGCAGAAACCGGTTGCTGATGGCGCGGAGTTGATCCGGCTGCCGGAACGTTCTGATTGGAACATTCCCTCTTATGATCTGGTTGGGGCAATTGCCAACAGGGAAAGCCATCGTCGTTTCAGCAATACCTCGTTACGGCTGGATGAACTGGCCTTTCTGCTCTGGAGTACCCAGGGGGTGCGCAAAAAACTGCATCAGGCTGCCGTGTTGCGAACAGTCCCGTCTGCCGGTTGCCGACATCCTTTTGAGACCTATCTGGTGGTGCTGCGGGTGGAGGGGCTTGCGCCCGGTATCTACCGCTATCTGCCCCTTGATCATGCCTTAATCTTTGAATCTGCCCCTGCTGACCTGGCGCAGCAGATAACCGCGGCAACGCGGGGGCAGCGCTTTGCCGGTCAGGCAGCGGTAACTTTTATCTGGAGCGCTATCCCGGCTCGCACCGAATGGCGCTATGCTGAGGCATCAGCCAAGGTGATTGCCCTGGATGCAGGGCATGTCTGTCAGAACCTCTACCTGGCCTGCGGGGCAATCGGGTGTGGTACCTGTGCCATTGCCGCCTATGATCAGGATCTGGCTGATGCGCTGATCGGCGTGGATGGCAACGACGAGTTTGTGGTGTACCTCTCACCTGTCGGCAAACTCACCCGCATTTAATCCTATCTGCTGAAAGTGTTTGACGCTATGACAAAGGCTGAACTGCTCGCAACCATCATACATTCCCTTGAGTCTGACCTGGCACTGTTTTTTGCTGCGGCAAAGGCGGCCCACGAAGCGGCCACCCACGAAGAATGTGCCCCGGATAACAAGTATGACACCACGGCGCTGGAGGCCTCCTATATTGCCCAGGGTCAGGCCAACCGTGCCCAGGAGATCCGGGTGGCGCTGGAAGGGTATCGTAATCTGGTGCTGCAGAGCTTTGATGATGAAAGCCCGATCCGCTTGTCCGCGCTGGTGACTCTGGAGGATGGAGAGGGAAATCAGCGTAGACTGTTCCTTGGCCCCTATGGCGGCGGCATGAAGATTCCGGTTGCAGATGGTGAGATTGTGGTGATTACCCCCGGTTCACCGTTGGGGCGCAGTCTGTTGGGTAAGCAGGTTGGCGATGAGCTGCAGGCTGAGGAACATGCACTGACTGCGGCCTTTACGGTGGTGCAGGTTGTGTAACGGATCTGTTTCCGTGGGGTGGCGTGCGGATGACAGTGTAAAATGTTGAGTAGGTAAATAACTCTTGTGTGTAGAGTGATGCGGGGGTAGTCAGCCGGGCCGGTTTGTGATTGCAGTCCTACTCAGTTGAATTATTTGATTTTTTGCGGCTGCCGCTTTTGTAGTCATGTGCCCGGCCAGGTGCTTCCAGTTACTTGGTGTTGTTTAAAATAGATCAAATAACAGTATGTTGTGCGTGGTATTGTGTTGTTTGCGGTTTTGTTGTCCGGGATTGGCGCGTTATTTGCTGTTATACAAGTCCGTTTTGCTGGCAGGTAGCACGAACTTATATCTTCACAAGGGTTGCACTATGAAAACTATCGGAGTACCCAAAAAGCAGGGACTGTACGATCCCCGGTTTGAGCATGATGCCTGTGGTGTTGGTTTTGTCGCCAATATCAAGGGGAAAAAGTCCCATGATATCGTGCAGCAGGCGTTGACTATCCTGGCCAATCTGGACCACCGCGGTGCGGTCGGTTGCGAGCATAATACCGGTGACGGCGCCGGTATCCTGCTGCAGATGCCGGACAGTTTTCTGCGCAAGGTCTGCGGGCCGTTGGGTATAGAACTGCCTGAACAGGGTAAGTACGGCGTTGCCATGGTGTTTACCTCGCCAGAGGCCACAGAGCGCAACAGCGCCCGTCATATCCTTGAGCGGATTCTGCATGAGGAACAGTTGCATATCCTTGGCTGGCGTGATGTGCCCACTGACAACTCTTCTCTGGGTAATACTGCCAAGGCCGGTGAGCCGCTGGTGCGTCAGCTGTTCCTGAAGCCGGTTGACGAGAGCCTTGATGAGGCTGCCTTCAACCGTAAGCTCTACATTGCCAATCAGCGCGCCATCCATGAGATCCGCGATCCTGAAGTGGACAACTACTGGTATGTTGCCAGCATCTCCACCCGTACCATTATCTACAAGGGGATGCTGATGCCGGTACAGGTGGATCAGTACTTCCCTGATCTGCGTGATGAAGAGATGGTATCGGCCCTGGCCCTGGTACACTCCCGTTTTTCCACCAACACCTTCCCCAGTTGGGAACGGGCTCACCCCTATCACTTCCTGGCCCACAACGGCGAGATCAATACCCTGCGGGGGAACGTCAACTGGATGCATGCACGCCAGTCGCTCTTCAACAGCGAACTGTTCGGCGAGGATATCAAGAAGGCGCTGCCGATCATCAACACCAACGGTTCTGACTCGGCCATGTTTGACAACTGCCTGGAGCTGCTGGTGATGTCAGGCTACTCACTGCCCCACGCCGTGATGATGATGGTGCCGGAGCCGTGGGAGAGCCACGAAGGGATGAACGATGAGAAGCGTGCCTTCTATGAGTATCATTCCTGTCTGATGGAGCCGTGGGACGGCCCTGCTGCGGTCTGCTTCACTGACGGTCGCAGTATCGGCGCGGTGCTGGACCGTAACGGCCTGCGTCCCTGCCGCTACTACATTACCAGCGATGACCGGGTGATCATGGCCTCCGAGGCCGGCGTGCTGCCGGTTGCTCCGGAGCAGGTGGTCAAGAAGGGTCGTCTGCAGCCGGGCAAAATGTTCCTGCTTGATATGGAACAACAGCGGATTATTCCTGATCAGGAGATCAAACAGGAGCTGGCCGCTGCCAAGCCGTATGCCACATGGTTGCAGGAAAATCACCTGTTGCTAGAAGAACTTCCCGAGGCTCCGGTTCAGGAGCCGGATCATGCAACGGTACTGCAGCGTCAGCAGGCCTTTGGCTATACCTTTGAAGATCAACGGGTGATCCTGGGGCCGATGGCCCGTGACGGCATCCAGCCGCTGGGCTCCATGGGTACCGACACACCGCTGGCCGTGCTTTCAGAACATTCGCAACTGCTCTACAACTATTTCAAGCAACTGTTTGCCCAGGTGACCAACCCGCCGATCGACCCGATCCGGGAGGAGATCATTACCTCTACCACCACGCTGATCGGTGCCGAGGCAAACCTGCTCAAGCCAAACGCCCTGAACGCCCGGATGATCAAGCTGGAGCAGCCGATCCTTTCCAATGAGGATTTTGAAAAGCTGCGTGCCCTGGACCGTCCCGGTTTCAAGGCCACTACGCTGACGTTGCTGTTCAAGGCAGCCGATGGTGCTGAAGGGATGCAAAAAGCACTGGACAGCCTGTTCAGTGCTGCCATCCGTCATATTGAGGCAGGTACCACCATTCTGGTGCTGTCCGACCGTGG
>DAIQQT010000007.1:0-18440 GCA_036786685.1 Trichlorobacter sp. | reverse complement strand
AGCCGTTTGCTGCCACCAGCTATGTGGGCGGCATGGTGGCGGTCACCATGATCAAGGAACTGGGACCGGTGCTGGCCGCCCTGATGGTGGCCGGCCGGGTCGGTTCTGCCATTACCGCAGAGCTGGGCACCATGGTGGTGACAGAACAAGTGGATGCCATGCGGGTGGAGGGGACCGACATCATCCAGCGCCTGGTGACCCCCCGCCTGAAGGCAATGCTGCTGGCCCTGCCGCTGCTGACTATCATCACCGATGCAGTCTCCATGCTGGGCGGCTACCTGATCGCCTCCGGTTACAGCATCAGTCCGGTCATGTACCTCTCCACCTTTACCCAGTTCATGGTGCCGCTGGATTATCTGGAAGGGGTGGTTAAACCTCTGGTCTTTGCCTTTCTGATCACCATGATCTCATGCCAGACCGGCTTAAACACCGGCGGTGGCGCCGAAGGGGTGGGTGCGGCTGCCAAACGTGCTGTGGTACTCTCATCGGTGCTGGTGCTGATGTGTGATTTTTTCATTGCCAAGATATTTGTGGTGTTCAGATGAACACGCATACCGAAGAACAGAGCATACGAATGGAACAGGTCTGCTACACGGTTGGTGGTCGGACGATCCTGACTGATTTTGACCTGCTGCTGGAGCGTGGTGTCAACCGCACCATTCTGGGGGTGAGCGGTTCAGGCAAGACCACCATCCTGAAGTTGATCCTGGGATTGATCCATCCCCAGTCGGGCAGAATATGTATCAACGGCATGGAGATTACCAACAGGCCCGAAGCGGAGTATCGCGAGCAGCGCAAGAAGATTGCGATTGTGTTTCAGGGCGGTGCACTGTTTGACTCCATGACTGTGGGGGAAAATGTTGGCTACCGCCTGTTTGAAGAGGGGCGGCTGTCCCAGGCTGAAATTGAAGAGATTGTGCGGGAAAAGCTGCGCTTTGTGGGGGTGGAGCCAGCCCTTGATCTGTATCCGGCAGAACTTTCCGGTGGTATGAAAAAACGGGTGGCCATTGCCCGTGCCCTGGCTGCCGACCCGGAGTATATCTTTTTTGATGAGCCCACCACCGGCCTTGACCCGATCGGGGTCTACAATATTGTCTCCCTGATGAACCGGTTGCAGGAGGCTGGCAAGACCACCCTGATGGTAACCCATGACCTGCCCACCGCCTTTGCCACATCACAGCGTTTTTCCCTGATTCATGCAACACGGCTGGCCTTTGAGGGGACCGAAGCAGAGCTGCGGGACTGTCCGCTGCCCAATGTACAGGAGTTTTTGCAGCCGACGGAAAAGTCGCTGTTTGTGTAAAGGGGATCGCTGGCCATGAAGCCCATCCTGTTACTGCTTGTACTGCTGTTGATCGCAGGCTGTGCCCACAAGCCGTTGCATGAAAAAGATTATCAGCGCTGGTGGTGTGAAAAGCATGCTGGTGAATTGGAATATCGGCTGCCGGACAAGACGCGGGTGGACTGCCTGACCAAAGAGTATGCGGTTGAGGTGGAGTATGCACCGAAGTGGGCTGAGTCCATCGGCCAGGCGCTGTACTACGCGCAGAGTACCGGCCGCAAACCGGCGGTGCTGGTGATTGTGCGGGACAAGGATGATGAGCGGTTCCTGAAACGGCTGCGGGTGGTGGCAAAGGAACAGGGGATCAAGGTCTGGACAATACGTCCCAAGGATCTGGAATAGCAGAACAAGACAAGGCGGTGGCTATGGAACGAAGCAATCAGATCGGCTGGGCCCAGGTCAGGGCCGGGGTATTTATCCTGATTAGCCTGCTGCTGGTAGCAGGGGCAATCCTGCTGATGGGCCAGAAGACCAAGTTGTTTGTCGCAACCAGCACCATCAGAATCACCATGAAGAACGTCATGGGTCTGAAGGAGGGGGCGCCGGTCTGGCTGGCAGGGGTTGATGTGGGTGTGGTGCAGCAGATACGCTTTGAAAACCCTCGCGACACCAACGAGGTGCTGATTGTTGCGGAGGTTGATTCAAAGGCGCACAAAAAGATCGGTCCTGATTCCGTGATTACCATCAAGACCCGCGGCCTGATGGGTGAAAAGTATGTCGATATTCTTCCGTCAGCCACTTACCATGAGCAACCGGTCAACCGTTTTAACGGCACAGCGGTTGCCACCATTGATGATGTGGCCCAGAAGGCTGGCGCCACCTTTACAAAATTAAACAGTATTGTTGACAACATACAGTCAGGGAAAGGTACCCTGGGGCTGCTGGCAACCGATACCAAGCTGTATATCAATGCGGTACAGCTTTCCAATGAGCTGAATATCCTGGCCGGCAACATCAATCGGGGCCAGGGTACCCTGGGCAAGCTGGCCCGCAGTGGTGAGCCGTACGACAAACTGATGCAGATCCTGGCCAGGGCTGATAAGACCCTGTATGATATCCAGACCTCGGATGGCAGCTTAAACCGGCTCATTTACGACAAGACGCTCTATACCAAGCTGGTCAGTCTGGCAGAGAAGAGCAATCAGGCTGCTGATGATGTGCGGGAGCTGAACCGCCGCCTGACATCAAAAGACAACACCCTGGGCATGCTGATCAATGACAAGGAGCTGTATAATAAAGGGTTGTCGCTGATCACCAGAGCTGACAATTCCATGAAAGATCTTGAGATGGTAACAGCCCGGATCAAGGCTGGAGAGGGAACCGCAGGCAAGCTGATCAGTGATAAAGAGGTGTATGAGAAGTTAAACCGTGCCGTAGATAACATGGATGCCCTGATGGTAGACATCAAGAAAAACCCGGGACGCTATGTCAAGTTTTCACTGTTTTAGAGGAGTTGGAACCATGGGCTGCATGAAACATGCTGTTGTTGTTATTTTTTCTCTTTGTATGGCGTTGCCGTTGCAGGCAGCCACCCTTGAAGAAAAGGTTGTCGAGCATACCTTTCAGAACGGTCTGAAGCTGTTAATGGTGGAGCGACACAGTTCTCCCACGGTTTCAGCCTGGATCCGTTTCAAAGTGGGCAGTGTCCATGAACGCAGTGATGAACGTGGGCTGGCTCATCTGCTGGAGCATATGCTGTTTAAGGGGACCAAAACCCTGGGCACCAGGGATTACGCTGCCGAGGCACCGCTGCTGGAAAAGATTGAGCAGACCGCCCAGCTGATGCTGGCTGAAGAAGCCAAAGGAAACAAGGCAGACAAGGCGAAGCTTGCCGCCTTGCGGGCTGAGTTGGCGAAATGTGAGAAGCAGGCTGAACAGTATGTGATCAAGGATGAATTCTTTGATCTGTATGCCCGCAACGGCGGTTCCGGCTACAACGCATTTACCAGCCGGGATGGTACCACCTATCTGATCTCGCTGCCTGCCAACAAGCTGGAGCTGTGGGCGGCGATTGAATCAGACCGGATGAAGAACCCGGTGCTGCGGGAGTTTTATACCGAGCGTTCCGTGGTGATGGAGGAACGCCGCCGCTCCTATGATGCCGAGCCTTCGGCCAAGCTGTGGGAAACCTTTGTGGCTGCTGCCTATCAGGCCCACCCCTATGGCCAGCCAACCATCGGCTGGACCTCGGATATCAGGCAACTTTCCCGCACCAAGGCCGAGTCGTTCCTACATCGTTACTATGCCCCGAACAATGCCATTATGGCAGTGGTAGGTGATATCAGACCTGCTGATACCATTGCACTGGTGGAACGCTACTTTGGCGATATCAAGCCTGGCACGCCGGTACCTGAGGTGGCAACTCAAGAAGAACCGCAGCAGGGTGAGCGGCGGGTTGAGGTGATTGGTGATGCAGAGCCGGAACTGGTGATCGGATTTCATAAAACTGCCATTGGCAGCGACGATGACTATGTCTTTGATCTGATCAGCGCCATTCTGGGACAGGGCCGCACCTCACGTCTGTACCGTTCACTGGTGCTGGAGAAACAACTGGCAACCCAGATTTCGACCTTTGATGCCCCCGGTAACCGCTATCCCAATCTGTTTGTGCTGTATGCCTCGTCCCGTGCCCCCCATACGACCGCTGAGGTGGAACAGGCGGTGCTGGCTGAGCTGGAGCGGTTGAAAAAAGAGCCGGTAAGCGGGCGTGAACTGCAGCAGGTACTGAACCAGCTTGAGTTTGAAGAGGCCCGTCGGATGGGGACGAACGGCGGTCTGGCCAGGAATCTGACCGAGTATGAGGCCATAGCCGGCAGCTGGCGCTACCTGACCACCTACCGGGCCAAGCTGGCAAAGATTACCCCGGCTGATATCCAGCGGGTGGCGAAGCAGTACTTTACCCGCGAAAACCGGATAGTGGGTACCCTTGTCACGAAAAAGCCGGGAGGTGCCCAGTAATGAAAATCCGTCTGCTGTTTGTCTGTATCATCAGCCTGCTTGGCCTTTCAGCGGCCTATGGGGCAGAACCGGCTAATCCACGCAGTATGAGCTTTCCTGCACTGCATTTTTCCATACCCAAGGCAGAGCGGGTGCAGCTGAAGAACGGGACGCCGGTCTATCTGCTGCAGGACCATGAACTACCGATTGTAACGGTCTCTGCCCTGATCCATACCGGCTCGGTGTATGATCCGACAGGCAAGAGTGGTCTGGCCTCCCTGACCGGCTCCCAACTGCGCGGTGGTGGTACGCTAAGCCAGACTCCAGCGGAACTGGACCGGGAACTGGAGTATATGGCTTCTGCGGTGGAAAGCTCGTTTGGTACTGATCTGGGCACGGTCACCCTGACCAGCCTGACAAAAAATCTGGATCGTACCCTGCAGATCTTTACTGATGTCCTGTTTCAGCCACGTTTTGATGAAAAACGTCTGGAGGTGGCTAAACGACAGGCGCTTGAAATGATCCGGCGCCAGAATGATGATCCCAAAGAGCTTGGGGATAGAGAACTGCAAAAGGCGCTCTATGCAGGGCATCCGCTGGGAGCTGTGCCGACTGCAGCAACGGTGTCTGCAATCAAGCGCAGTGATCTGCAGGCGTTCCATCAACGTTTTGTGCGGCCTGACAACATGATCCTGACTGTTGCCGGTGATTTTGACCGGACAGCCATGCTTACGGCGCTGAATCGTCTCATTGGAGAGGTCAAGCAGGAGGGACGTTTGCAGCTGCCTGAGGTGCCTCAGGTAAGGCTGCAGTTTACTCCAGCAGTGCTGTATGCCCCCAAACAGGTCAATCAGTCTGTAATCAGATTGGGGCATCTGGGGATTACCAAAGATGATCCTGACCTGTATGCCATTCGGGTGCTTGATTTTATACTGGGAGGCAGCTTCACCTCCCGTCTGATGATGGAGATCCGCACCAATCAGGGGCTGGCCTACCATGTGGGCAGCCATTTTGATGTGGGGCGTCACTTTGTCGGCAGCTTTACCGCCGAGACCGAGACCAAGGCCGAGGCCACGCTAAAAACCATCGGGCTGATGACTACAATCATTGCCGGTATCCGTAACGAGCCGGTCACCGAGCAGGAGCTGAAGCTGGCCAAGGATTCGATTATCAATTCATTTCTGTTCGGTTTTACCACCCCGGCCTCAATTGTGACCCAACAGGCTCGTCTTGAGTTTTATGGCTACCAGCCTGATTATCTGGATCGCTACCGGGAGCGGATTGCTGCGGTATCTCGCGAAGATATCCTGCGGGCAGCCCGTAAGCATCTGCACCCTGATGCCTTCAAGCTGGTGGTGGTGGGAGATCAGAAGGCGTTTGACAAACCATTGGCAACATTTGGAAGTGTGACAACCCTTAATCTGAAATCGGAATAAGTTTCAATGATATTTTGAAACATATGCATTTTGCGATTTAAGGTTTTTGGAAAGGCTGCCGAAAGGATTAGTAATGGAGGACAGGCCATGCGCATAGATAGCTCAACAACTGCAATTTTTGGTGCCCAGCCGGTTATGAAGACCGCAAAAAGTGAGGCCAGCCGTTCGGCACAGGCAAGCGCCGGGGTGCAAAGCCCGTTTAGTGTTCAACTAACCAACATGGTTGAAAAGCTGTCCAGCGTTCAGCCATCCAGTGGTGATGTACGTCTTGACAAGGTGCAGGATATCAGCCAACAGCTGGCCAATGGCAGCTACAACATCAGCGGACAGGATGTGGCGGAAAAAATGTTGGCGGTGTTGCAGGGATAACAAAAAAAGAATAGCAAGCTTTGCTGCAAAGGCCCTGCCGGTAACCGGTGGGGCCTTTGTGCGTCAGAGGGGTGAAAAGTATCGTTCCAGTTCAGACAGCAGGTTATCCAGCGTGGCCTCGGCAGGCTCAATCTTCACGGTCAGCCCCAGCTCTTGACAGGCTCTGGTGGTGACCGGCCCGATGGAGGCCACAGCCGTGGGCTTCAAGAGGTGCTGCAGCCGTTCAACGCCGCCTGCCAAGCTGGCAAGATTCCGGACTGTAGAAGGAGAGCTAAAAATAACGGCATCAAGCTGTTGCTTTTCCAGGGCTGTTTTAGCCGCATCAGGTAGGGTTGGGGGAATGATGTTACGATAAACCACCGGATCAATCACCTCTGCCCCCATGCTGCGTAACTGCTGCGGAATCAGGTCGCGTGCGCCATCAGCCTTGGGAAACAGCATCCGTTTAGCCTGCAGATCAATTCCTTGAAAGGCGGTAACGATCCCTTCACCGGTGAACTGTTCCGGTACCAGAGCAGGGGTGATGCCCAGTTGCAGTAGTGCCTCTGCGGTTTTGGGTCCCACTGCACAGACTTTGCAGTGCTGCAGGTCATGGATGTTATGCCCAAGCTCCTGCAAGCGGGTAAAGAAAAACCTGACCCCGTTTACCGAGGTCAGGATCAGCCAGTCAAAGCCTGGCAGGGTATTGATTGCTGCGTCCACCTCATGCCAGTGCTGGGGAGGCACCAGTTGAATCGTAGGGCATTCCACCACCACAGCGCCACGCTGACGCAGCTGTTCAGTAAACTCAGCCGCCTGTTCTGCAGCACGGGTCACCAGTATCCGGCGCCCTTGCAGGGGATTAGTGGGCAATTTCGCGCTGATAGACATCTTCCAGAATCTCTTTGCCACCGGCTGCCAGCAAGCGGTCAGCCAGATCAATCCCCATTTTGACAGCATCTGCTGTTGAACCGCTGATGCTGTCCCGCACCGTCTGTTTACCATCCACTGAGGCGATGAAGCCAACCAGGGTCAGGGTGTCACCAGCAACCGTGCCGTGGGCAGCAATCGGCACCTGGCAGCCACCTTCACAGCGCTTCAACAGTGCCCGTTCCGCAGCTACAGCGGCGGCGGTATCAGCATGGTTCAGGAACGCCAATGCTTCAATGGTTGCAGCGTCATTCAGGCGGCACTCCAATCCCAGGGCGCCCTGTCCGATGGCCGGGATGGAGAAATCCACATCCAGCAGCTCAGTGGCTACATTTGCAAAGCCCAGCCGGTTCAGGCCGGCAGCAGCCAGGATCACAGCATCCAGATGGTCTTCCTTCAGCTTGCGGATGCGGGTTTCCACGTTGCCTCGGATAATTACCATCTCAAGATCAGGCCGCGCTTTCAGCAGTTGAGCCTGACGCCGCAGGGCACTGGTGCCGATCCGGGCACCCTGACGCAGCTCACTGAACTTGACACCGTCTGATATGAAGGCGTCTCGCGGGTCTTCCCGCCTGGTGGTCACCACAAGGCCCAATCCTTCAGGGAACTCGGTCGGCACATCCTTCATGCTGTGGACGGCCAGGTCAATCTCGCCCCGCAGCATCGCCTCTTCAATCTCTTTGACAAACAGCCCTTTACCACCGACCTGTGCCAACGGGACGTCAAGAATCTTGTCTCCCATGGTCTTGATCTTGACCAGCTCTACTTCAATGCCGGGATAGACCCGCTCCAGTTCAGATTTGATCCAGTTGGCCTGCCAGAGGGCAAGCTGGCTGGCGCGGGTTCCTATGCGAAGGCGTTTTGGTGCCATGTTTGTTCTCTCCTTGTGATCAGTTATTCTTCAAGTTCCAGTGAATCATCAGTGTCTGTGCCCCCCAGTTCAAGATCAAACAGGGCGCGCAGGGCATCCAGGTACAGGTCATTACGATTTCCCTGCCCGGCTTTTTTCAGCACCATGGTGGGTTGGTGCAGCAGTTTGTTCATAAAGGCACTGGTCAATGCCTCAAGGCGCTTTTCTGTATCGGGCGGGGCATCTTTCCAGCCAGCCAGGGTGCGTTCCAGTTCTGTTTTGCGCAGTTCTTCAAAACGATTGCGCAGCGCAACAATGGTGGGAGTTACCTCAAGGGTGGCCACCCATTTGTAAAACTGGATGATCTCTTCAGCAATGATTGCCTCGGCCTTGTCAGCCTCCTGCATCCGGCCTTCCAGGTTGGCCGCCACCACCTGCTGCAGGTCATCCATGTCATACAGATAGACCGCATCCATCTCGTTAACTGCAGGGTCAATATCGCGGGGCACGGCAATGTCTATCAGGAACATCGGGCGCATCCTGCGGCGTTTGATCACCTCTTCAAGATCAGGCGGGGTGATGATGGCGTGGGGCGCACCGGTGGAGGTCAGGACAATATCTGCCTTGTGCAGATGCAGAAACAGCTCCTCAAAGGGGAGCGCCTCGCCGCTGAATTCATCGGCCAGCTTCTGCGCCCGTTCAAAGGTGCGGTTGGTGACCATCACCCCTTTGACACCGTTGGTCAGAAAGTGACGGGCAGCCAGCTCACACATCTCGCCGGCACCGCTCAGCAGTACGGTCTTGTCGGTCAGATCACCGAAGATCTTGCGGGCCAGTTCAACAGCGGCAAAGGAGACCGATACCGCCGATGAGGCGATCTTTGTCTCGGTACGTACCCGCTTGGCAACGGAAAAAGCCTTGTGCAGAAAGCGGTTCAGGATGATGCCGGAGGATTTGTACTCGGCAGCATAGCCGTAGGAGGTCTTGATCTGCCCCAGGATCTGTGGTTCGCCCACCACCATGGAATCCAGTGATGAGGCCACCCGGAAGACGTGGCGGATCGCTTCTTCGCCGTGGTAGCTGTATAGATGCGGTTCCAGCAGGTCATGGGCCAGGTGGTGATAGTCGGCCATAAAACGCCGGATGCGGGCAATGCCACCGGCAATATCACGGGTGGTGGCGTAGATCTCCACCCGGTTGCAGGTGGAAACAATCACCCCCTCAACGATCCCCTCCAGGGCCACCAGCTCTCGTAGCGGTTTTTCTATACTATTGGGTGAAAACGCGACTTTTTCGCGGATATCAACCGAGGCTGTTTTATGGGACAGACCAACCACAATAATGTTCATGGAAAGGGTCCCTTAGGTATAGCTGTGCAGACCGGGCAGCCAGAGGTTGACCCCGATAAAGGTAAACAGCATGATCAAAAAGCCGATGATGGTCAGGATAGCGGCCCGTTTGCCGCGCCAGCCGGTGGTAAGCCTGCCGTGTAGCAGTGCGGCGTAGATGAACCAGGTAATCAGTGACCAGCTCTCCTTGGGGTCCCACGACCAGTAGTTGCCCCAGGCGCGGGAGGCCCAGATGGCACCGGTAATTATGGCGGCGGTCAGCATTGGAAAACCAAAGGCCAGACAGCGGTAGCCGATCTCGTCAAGTGTATCCAGAGATGGCAACTTCATAAACAGCGATCCCAGGTGCTTCTTTTTCAAAAAGTGCGACTGGATCAGAAACAGAACCGCCACAGCGCAGGCGATGGTGAAAAAGGCATAGGCGCCAAAAGCCAGAATGGTGTGGGAATAAATCCAGGCTGATTGCAGGGCTGGATTAAGCGGACGGATGTGCATAGGGACGATACCGGCCCCCAGACAGAGCAGCAGGGCAAACGGTACGACAAAAGCCCCCAGGGTATGCACCCGGTAGCGTCTCTCAAAATAAAGATAGATGCCGACAATTGACAACGCAAAAAAAGACAGTGACTCATGCATGTTGGTGATCGGCAGATGACCGGCGGCTATGAACCGATGGATGACTGCCAGACAGTGGGTGAGGAAGCCGATGATCAGTGTCCGGCGGGCAATGACTGTCTGGCAGGGAGAGGTACGCAGCAGGCAGGCAAGATAGGCCAGCGTGGCCAGGCCATACAGTGCCAGGGTAAGGTAAAAAGAGATCTCTGTCATTGGATAGTGCCCGAAACTCCTCAGTAGAAACGAAACGCTGCTACAAAAATATCGCTGGACATTGTAAGGGCTGGATATTACCAGCGTCAACTGCTTTTCATCATCTGCTCATCTCTGTTGGATTTCCTGCTTGCATTTTTTCTGAAACGCGGTAGTATTCAAAAAGTTGAATACATTCACCCAGCTTAAGGAGGCTTTCCATGGCCAGCGATGCCGTTCTTACCCTTACCGACGCCAATTTCGATCGTGATGTACTGCAGTCAGACCTGCCGGTGCTTGTGGATTTCTGGGCAACCTGGTGCGCCCCCTGCAAAGCTATTGCCCCGCTGATCGACTCTGTTGCTGCCGATTATGCCGGCAAGGTAAAGGTTGGCAAGGTGAATGTTGATGATAACCAGGCTACCCCGGGTAAATATGGCGTGCGTGGTATTCCTACCCTGATCCTGTTCAAAGGCGGCAAGGTGATTGATCAGGTGGTCGGAGCGGTACCCAAGTCACAACTTGATGCCCTGATAGCCAAGGCCCTCTAGGATGTCAGCAGGATATAGTCAGCGCTTCTTCCGGGCTGTGACGATATGCGTCACAGCCTTTCTGTTAAGTCTGTCAGTTTATGATGCTGATGCTGCGCCACGCCGTGGGCAACCGGCGCCTGCCTTCAAGACCTTTTCCATTAAAGGACAGCCGATTTCCACGGAAGGCCTCAAAGGTTCTGTGGTACTGCTTGATTTCTGGGCGACCTGGTGTCCTCCCTGCCGGGAATCAATCCCGCATCTGTCTGAGCTGCATCGCAAGTATGGCAAGCAGGGGTTGGTGGTTGTGGGGATGAGCGTGGACGAGGGAGGCGAGCGGACGGTTAAGGAGTATGCGGAACGTCAGGCCATTCCCTACCAGATCGTTATGGCCAGCGGCAAGATCAGCTCGGATTACGGGGTGCGGGCGCTGCCGGTACTGTATGTGATTGATAAAAACGGCCTGGTCCGCGAACAGGTTATGGGGTTTTCTGATCAGGCTGGCAAGGTGATTGAAAATCTGATTAAAAAGCTGTTGAATGAAAAATAACAGGGCGAGGTGATGGCACCTCGCCCTGTGCTGTTACAAACAACCCAGCCGCTGCTTCAGGTAGGCAGTAAACTCATCCTTAAACTCATCCCGCTTCAGTGCCAGATCCACCGCTGCCTTCAGGAATCCCAGCTTGTCTCCGCAATCATGGCGTAACCCTTCAAACAGACAGCCATACACCGCTTCATCCTGCGATAGCCGTTTTATGGCGTCGGTCAGCTGAATTTCGCCGCCCCGCCCAGGCTGCTGTTGTTCCAGAATCGGGAAGATGGCCGGGGTCAGGACATAGCGTCCAATGATGGCCAGATCAGAAGGGGCTTCGGACTGCGGCGGTTTTTCCACCATGTCGGTCACTTCCATGACCCGGTCAGTGATCCGGTTAACTGCTACACAGCCGTAGGATGAGATCTGCTCCATCGGTACCTGCTCAAGGGCCAGCACGCTGCCTTTGTAATGCTCATACACCCCCAACAGCTGCCGTAGGCAGGGGTTGGCAGGGGCGTCAATGATATCGTCACCCAGCAGCACGGCAAACGGCTCATTGCCGATAAAGTCGCGGGCGCAGAGAATGGCATGTCCCAGACCAAGGGCCTTTTTCTGGCGCACGTAGAAAATGTCCACCAGGTCAGAGATCTCACGCATGGCCTGGAGGGTCTCTTCCTTGCCCTTTTCCTCCAGATGGTTCTCCAGCTCAGGTGAACTGTCAAAGTGGTCTTCAATGGACCGTTTGGTTCTACCGGTCACGAAGATGATCTGCTCAATACCGGCTGCCACCGCCTCCTCTACCACATACTGTACCAGCGGTTTGTCGATCAGCGGCAGCATCTCTTTCGGGGATGATTTGGTGGCAGGCAGGAAGCGGGTTCCCAGGCCTGCCACCGGAAAGATCGCCTTGCGGACTTTCATCGTTACCTCGTTGCTGCCCGTTGGGCAGATTCCAGGGTATTTTGCAGCAGCATGGCGATAGTCATGGGGCCTACACCGCCCGGCACCGGGGTAATGGCGCTGGCACGCTCCGCAGCAGCAGCGTACTCCACATCCCCCACCAGTTTTTTCTCGCCGACCCGGTTGATACCCACATCAATTACCACGGCGCCCGGCTTGATCCAGTCGCCTTTGACCATCTCGGCCTTGCCTACGGCAGCAATGACCACATCAGCCCGGCGTACCACATCAGGCAGATCTTTGGTGCGGGAATGGCAGATGGTAACCGTTGCATGACGGGAGAGGCACATCAGTGCCACCGGCTTACCCACGATGTTGGAACGTCCTACCACCACGACTTCCTTGCCTTTCAGGTCGTAGCCGATCTCATCCAGCATCACCATCACGCCATAGGGGGTGCAGGGTTGAAACGTAGGTTTGCCGATTGCCAGGCGGCCCACGTTGTAGGGATGGAACCCGTCAGCATCCTTGTCCGGTGAGATCGCCTCCAGCACCTTATCTGTGTCAATATGATCCGGCAACGGCAGCTGAACCAGAATGCCATGCACCCGTGCATCAGCGTTCAACTGGCCGATCAGGGTCAGCAGTTCTGCTTCCGTGGTGGAGGCTGGCAGTTCATGGTCAGCCGAGTACATGCCCAATTCTATGCACATCTTCTTTTTCATACCGACATAGACCCGGCTGGCTGGATCATCGCCAACCAGCACCACCGCCAGACCAGGGGTAACACCTTGCTCTTTCAGTGTCGATACGGTGCTGCCGATCCGTCCACGAACCTTTGCCGCAATTGCCTTGCCGTCAATAATCTGCGCTGCCATAGCTGCCTCCAATCGATGCCTTAAAATATCTTTATATGATACGTTCAGGGCTGCCGCTTGTAAAGTCGGTATACCGCGATGAAACAAAAAAATCCCCTGATTGGTTGTCATCAGGGGATTAAATCTCAGTTCGTTCCGACACCCGGCCGGAATCCTAGACGCCTCAGCCACCGGCAGAACAGGCTGCCGGTTTGGGGCCGCCATTTGAGGGGCAGTACCCGGAATTAAACCAGCCTTCGCCCTTCAGGCTGAAGGCAGTCTGGGAGATCATCTTCTCTACTACTCCGCCGCATTGGGGGCATTCAGTGGCAGGCGCGTCAGAGAACTTCTGACGCAGCTCAAACTGGTGATTACAGGCTTGGCAACGGTATTCGTACATTGGCATGGCAACAGCCTCCTTCCAGTATATCTTTTTCTGAATATAGTAGTTCTTCTGGCTATTTGTCAAGGGGCCGCAGGAAGATAACAAAGGCGCCGCTGCCCCCCATTTCAGCCGGAGCCGGAGCGTATTCGCTAAGCAGGTCACGTCCCTGATCGCGTAACCAGGCAGCCACCACCTGTTGTAGAACCGGTCCTTCTGCAGAATGGTGCCCCTTGCCGGTAATCACCAACACCCCTTTTTCACCAGCATTACGGGCAGCCTGCAGGAACGGCCCAAGCGATTCGATTGCCTCTTCGCGGGTCAGTCCATGCAGGTCCAGCTGACGATCCAGGTGGATGATGCCCCGCTTAAGCTGGCGCAGGCGGTTGCCGTTTAACGGGCGTAATTCATCATCCGGCAGGCTGTCTTCAAAGCGGACATCTAACCGCAGCTTTTCCACCTCCTGCAGAAAGGTCTTGCGGGCGGTGACTTCTTCTCTGGCCAGTGGCTTTGCCGGGAGGGCTTGCGGTTTGCCGGCAGTTGCTACACGCTTTTTTTTGCTCCCGATTTTTGATGATCCGCCAGTGGCTTCATCATCCAGTCGGCGAACCCCGGACATGGCCTGCCTGAACAGATCTTCGCCAGCCGGTTCCGGCTTTGGCACGTCACTTTTTTTAACCGGTTCTGGTGGCGGCGCTGCTGCCTCAACGGCAACTCCTTTCAGCACGGCAAAAGGGTTATTACGAAAAGGAGCCGGTGTCGCCGGCTTCTGTTCTTTCTGTTTTTTTGATGACATGGGCTATTCCTTGGCAGTGGATCCGATACAGGATCAGCAGGCCGCGTGGAGGCAGGAGTCTGTTGCAGGGGGGCACCTGGCCGCTTAGCCCTCCTGAACGGCCTTTTTGCTCAACGAGCTGAAGATCATATCCAATACGGCCCTTTGGCGCACTTCGTGTTTGTTCAGCACTGCAAGACAACTGCCCATGGGGCACTGTTCATGCAGGAAATCCGCATCACGGCTGGAGAGGATTACAATCCGGCGTTTTTCTATACCGGACTGTACGGCAAAATTCATCAGTTTGCGGCCATCCAGGGTAGGCATCTCAAAATCAATCAGAATCAGGTCGTAAGGCGCTTTACGGATGGCTGCCAACGCCTCCAAAGGGTTGTTGCAGATATCAACCGTTAAAAGCGGATACTGATCGGCAATATAGTCGCCCAGCAAGCGGGTGAAGGCCGGATCATCATCTATGAGCAGTATCTTTCCCATATAATCCTTACACCGTTAAAACAGATAGGGTGAATGGTTGGTAAACTGTTCCCGTTGACGCCGGATTACCCAGCTGATCCAGAAGATAATGGCGATTGTGAACAGGTTGCTGATCACCATGCTGCCCGGATCAATCTGGCGTTCCAGCAATCGCTCAAGCTCCTTGTGGGGTACCAGCCACAGATTGAACAGGGTGTTCAGCACCTCGTAGCTGTTATAGATCAATAGCAGATACCAGGTCAGCCGCTGGCGCTTTAACAGCCCCAGAAACAGATGCAGGCAGACCAGGCTGTCCACCACAATAAAAATCCGGGCTGGTGTGCCTTCCAGCAGAAAACCGAAGAGCGGCACCGGCTGACCATAGCTCATCACGGTCATCAGCAACAGAAAGAGGTACAGGCCGGTCAGCATCACCATCGCCTGGGAGCGTGGTTGCGTCTCTTCAGTATCAGGCAGATCTTCGGTCATAACTTCTTTTTACGCATATCGCTGATCGCCACGCAAAAGGCGATTACCAGCAGAATAAAACCGACAAACAACCAGTCTGCGGTGCTGAAGCCAAACATCTAGCACCTCCCCCGTATAGCATCAGCCTTGTCTGTCAGATTAAGAGCACGGTAGCATTGCTCCAGAAAGTGATAGACGCCAGCCATGGGGAACTGGGCACAAAAGACGGCATCTTCCAGCACGTCTTCTACAATGGCGACTGCCTCGTAAAACTGGTCATCCTGATGCTGTTCAAAGGCAACCGACAGGGCGGTCAGATAATCCACCGCCGGCACCCTGGGCAGTTCGCCCCGCTGGATGGCGGCAATACGGGCCTCAAGATTGCGGCGCTCGCCATCCTGAAGCCGCTCAAGCAGCGGCTGCCATAGCGTAAGAGCTTGATCATAGTGGCCCAGTACATAGTGGGTTTCGCCAAGCTGGTAGCAGGTGTGCAGGTCATCCGGGGCAAGCTCAAACGAACGGGTCAGATATTTTTCAGCGCCGTACCAGGACTGTACCGCCAGATGGGCGGTCTCCATCCGGCTCCCCTTTTCCATAAGGGTACGACCGATCTCCCGCCACAGTGCAGCATTGTCCTGCTCCAGCAGGGCCATGATCTTCAGCAGGTTAACCTTGCGATCCAGGTAGGGAGAATCAACCTCTTTGGCATCCAGCATGATCGCCTCACCGCCGATCTCGGCAATGATATGGGGATAACCGGTCTGTAACACACGGGCATAATCAATCCCGTAGGTACAGTCCGGGTTCTGGCGCAGGGCAAAGAACATTCCCTGCCCGATCTGGTCGTAGTTCGGAGCGCCATGCTCCAGAGCTGCGCGGTAGCTTTCCTCTGCCAGGGGGATCGGAAATTCCCACGGAATGTTGACCCGGCCATCACGACCGGTGATGTGAAAGTCTGCAGGGGGCTGAAAATAGGTGATTCCATCCAGCGGGGTCGGTGCAATACAGTTCTGCATTAGTGATGCTCCTCAATCCGGCGGTCCGGGAAGGTGTTCAACCCGGCGTCTACACCGATCATTTTATAGATTCTGATCTCATCCCAGGGCTCGTCCAGAATTCCATCATGGATGGCCCAACTGCGGCCTCGCACAGTCTGTTCCATTCCCGGCATCCTGAACGGGCTGGAGCCATCCAGCCGCTGGTACAAGCGTCCTCCGGGCTGGAACTGGCGATCAATCTCCAGCATCAGTCGCTTGCCGGTCAGATAATCAAAACCGTACTGCTCATAGCGGATGGCGTTGTCGTAGGAGAGCGGTTCGGCAACAATCATCTCCATTCCCAGGCTATCGGTAAAGCGTTCCGCCAAAGCAAAAAAGTCACCGAACATCCTCAGGCCACGCCTGGTCTGGTGAGGAAACAGGCCGGCCTGCATGGCACGCAGCTCTTCCAGCTGGTTCCTGCCTTGGGAAGAGAAGTAGTTTACCGCCCCTGCTTCGGTCACGTCAACCGCAAAGCGCGGGGCTGCAGGATCACAGATGATACAGAAGGCCAGTTCCATCTGATGAAACTGGGTATCAGCCAGTTCAGCAAAAAAGACAACATCGGCATCTTCAGGTCGGGCGCGCACCTCGATCCTGACAAAACTCAGGCCTTCCGGGGCTATCACCTGCACCAGCCGCTCTCCAGCCTGATTGCAGAGTGTGGCCGGATCAAACTGCAGTACCTGAAACAGCCGCAGAGGAAGGAGCCTTGTGTAGAGTGCCTCCTTCTCCGCTGCCTCCAGCCGGTTGATGGCGGCAAGAGAGGTCAGTGCCTGGCCGTCCCGGCCAAGCAGGGGGCTGTTTCCCGGCAGCTTCGGCATCAGAGCAGCTCCGCCAGATCCCCGCCGATAATGACAGGGAAGATCTGCTTTTTGATGGTGCTGATACTGCGCTCCAACGCATCCAGTGCCAGACCGCGGTCATGTTCATCAGCCCAGTGCAGTGCATCAAGCAGCATGGTGTGGGGATAGCCCTGCTGCTTGATCTTATTGATAAAAACAGCTGGCAACCGAGGTGGGAGCGTCAGATTATTCATGGCTCCCCAGGCAATGGTCCAGGCCCGGGCCGTGTTCATCAGGTCATAGCCGCCACCGCCCAGTGCAACCCAGGGGATCTTCAGGGCCTGCAGCTTGCGCATGATGTAGGCATAGCTGTGGGTGGTAAGCTCCAGCCGGGTCAGGGGGTCGGTGCGGAAGGCATCCGCCCCGATCTGGGCCACGATGATATCAGGATTAAAGGCTGCCAGCAGGGGGTAGACCACCTCGTCAAAGGCCCGCATGTAGAGCGGATCATCGGTGTGGGCCAGCAGTGGCAGGTTGACGCTGTAGCCCTGGCCACGCCCCGTGCCGGTTTCATCCTCAAACCCGGTGCCGGGAAAGAAATAGACACCGCTTTCATGCAGCGAGACCGTCAGCACCTGATCATCAGCGTAAAATCCCTCCTGCACACCATCACCATGGTGGGCATCCAGATCAAGGTAAGCCACCCTGCGTCCCCGTTCCCGCAGCCAGTTGATGGCGATCACCGCATCATTCAGGTAGCAGAATCCGGCTGCTTTGGCACGGTGGCCATGGTGCCATCCCCCGGCCAGCGACAGCACGCCGTCAAACCGCTCCTCCTCAATCAGACGGCAGGCCTCCAGCGTGGCACCAGCCCCCAGTGCGGCATAGTCGTAGAGCCCCTTGAAGACCGGACAATCAGCATCACCCAGACCAAACATGAAATCAGCCCGTGGTTCATTCGAGTTGCTGAATTCCTTCAGTCGCTGCAGATAGGCCGGGGTGTGGAAGCTCAGGACCTGCTGGTCAGTCACCGGACTGCAGTCGCGGCGCTCCATGCCGGGCAGGTCAAGCAGGCCATAGGCCTCCAGCAGTTCCAGTGCCAGACCGTAGCGATGCAGCTGGAACGGGTGATGACTGCCATAGCTGAACTGTTCAAAGCGGGATGAGTAAACCAGGGCAGTACGGGGCATGGTCAATGGTTCAGGCGAAGGAGGAAATCAGCGAAGAGATGTCGCGTGTAGAACGGTTTGATTGACTGCGACCGGATGCGCTTGATGAAAAAGAGTCAGAGCCCTGAACCGCAGGGTTACCATAGGCGCTCTTGACCTGGGCGTCGGTTGCTTTGGAACCGGATTTGGCGCTGCCTTCGTCAGATTTTTCAGGATTAAACGCAGCGTCTATTGCCTCTTTGGCCGGATCAACCGGCTGGGTCGGATCAGCATTGGAAGTGGGGCTGTCGGCCTGCAGCTTTTCCTGTTGGGCCTCTGCCATCCGGCTGGCGGCTGCAGCAGCAACAGCGCGGTCCTGACCGGATGGATCTGCCGGTGCCAGGGCGGCCCGGATCACCTGCTGCATGCGGGAGACGGTCTCCTGCGGGGTGCGGCCATCAGACATGTCGATCTGGACCTCGCCGCCGGTGATATAGCTGCGGCCATCCGGTCCACGGGTATAGCTGTAGGAGGCAGAACTGGCCAGATT
>DAIQQT010000363.1:0-3225 GCA_036786685.1 Trichlorobacter sp. | reverse complement strand
AGTGGGCTGGAGAGCTTGGCGGTAGGTCCCCATTCAATCACCATGGTGCCGTGACTTTCTCCCTCCTGCGGTGCCAGATAGGCTTCGCCAGCCGGCAGGTTGCCAAAGGCACCGTCGACAGTCAGCAGGCCATCATCCCCTTCGGCATGGCGGCCCTTTTTGCAGATATGCATGGCTGTACCGTTGGGGCATTCCACCACGGCCCACTCAGCCCGGTTGACCGCTTCCACCAGACGGGCAGTGCGTGCTGCCAGCGCGTGCCAGTCTACGGTCATGGAGGTGGCAAACATATCAGGATCAAAATGGGGCAGGGAGGCAAAGCGTGCACCGGCATGGCAGGCCAGCTTACGGAAGTTGGTGTGGCTGGTGGAGTTGTTGGACAGGGCGATGATGATGTCGGCCACGGCATCTTTAGCGGCTGTCACAATGCTGCGGGCTCGCTCCAGTCCAATAGGATCAATGCTCTTTTCAAGCAGCGGTCCCATCAGGCCGGTGGTCTCAAGCTGTTCGATAATGGTATCACCAAACACGGCAGACCAGAGTGCCAGTGGTGGTTCTGCTCCGGAGGCCGGGGTGGCCGGAAAATCCACAAAGGAGGCATTGCCATACTGCTGTCCGGCAAAATTGGCCAGTTCCTGTGCTGTTGTATGCAGACGGGTGCGCCGGTCGCGGTCGTCCTCGCTGATGCTCTCATTGCTGCGGATCAGGTCGCTGAAGACCAGAATCCGTTCGCCAGTGCGGTAGCCCATGTTGATGGAGAAGAGTGCTATGAATGAGGGGTGATAGGTGTGCATCGCTGACTCCTTTAAGAAAGTGTCTGGTACTGTAGCATAAATTTTGTCCTGTGGAGTCGCTGACAACCTAAAGGTTAAAATATTTTTTCCCTTGATTTCAGCGGAATGTCTATGGTAATCAGGCATACTGTATACAATTTGCGGACGACTTTTTGTCTGTCAAAATAACTACTTAACGTATCGAAAATATTGGGTTTTGGCGTAATCCGGAGGTGGCTGTGGCACAGGTGGTTTTTTCAACTTGGGGTGGAACTGTCGTTGATAACAGAACAGTAAGCGGCGAGCCTGTGGCAGCAAGCTATCGTCTGCCGGTGGCCTTTGACGGTCAGCAACCGTTGCGCGCCATGATGGGCTGGGACGGCGTGATCGTTTTTGACAAGGATGTCGATGTCCCTGCCATGGCTGCAGAATATATGCAGCGGGTGCAGACACTGTTCTGCTGCGGTAAGTGTACGCCGGGCAAAAAGGGCACCAAGGTGCTGGCTGACCTGCTGCAAAAGGTGCTGAAAGGCGAAGCCAAGCCGGGTGATCTGGACCAGGTGGCTGACCTGAATGCCCTGCTGCAAAACTGCAAGTGTACGCTCTGCCCCAGTTCAACCAAGCCGGTGCTGGATGCCGTAACCCACTACCGCGCTGATTTTGAGGCACTCTGTGACGGCAGCCGTCAGCCAAAGAATGAGAAGTATCTGCACAAAATTACCGCTCCCTGTATGGACAAATGTCCGGCACATATTGATATCCCCAAATATGTAGAAGAGATCAAAAATTATCAGTACAGCGATGCACTGGCTACGATTCGTGAAAACATGCCGTTGCCGGCTGTCTGTGGACGGGTCTGTCCGCACCCCTGCGAGACCGCCTGCCGCCGCAAAAACGTGGATGACTCGATTAACATCATGGTGCTGAAGCGGACCGCTTCGGATTACGAGTGGATGCACAAGCTGCAGCACCCGGCCAACACCGTGCCGATGAAGAAGAAGACCGTCGGTATTGTCGGTGCAGGCCCTGCCGGACTGGCTGCTGCCTACTATCTGGCCCTGCAGGGCTATCGCAGCACCATCTATGAAACCCTGCCTGAAGGCTATGGTGGCGGCATGGTTGCGGTTGGCATTCCGGCCTATCGGATGCCGCGTCACCTGCTGCAACGTGATATCGACATTATTCAGTCCATGGGGGTTGAGATTGTTTATAACTGCCGCGTTGGCCAGGATATTTCTCTGGCTGAACTGAAGCAGAAGCATGATGCGGTATTCCTGGCTCCCGGTGCGCACCGTTCCAAACCGATGGGGGTTGAGGGTGAGGATGCCGGTTATAAGGGCTTCCTGAAGGGCGGTATCGACTTCCTGCGTGACGCCTACATGCACCGTCCCACCGGTATGGGCAAAAAGGTAGTGGTGGTCGGTGGTGGTAACACCGCCATTGACTGCGTCAGGGTTGCCCTGCGTGAGGGATGCGAGGCATCGTACCTGGTTTATCGCCGTTCACGTAAAGAGATGCCGGCCGACGTATGGGAAGTTGATGGTGCTGATGAGGAAGGGGTGCAGTTTGAATTCCAGGTGCTGCCCACCAAGATCATCGCCAATGCTGACAACCAGGTCACCGGAGTTGAGTGCGTGCGGATGGCCCTGGGTGAGCCGGATGCCTCCGGCCGTCGTCGTCCCGAACCGGTACCCGGTTCTGAGTTCATTATTGAGTGCGATACCGTTATTCCGGCCATCGGCCAGGATATGGACCTGAGCTTCATCCCGCCTGACATGGGAATTGATATCACCAAGTGGAACACGGTGGTCACCAAGTACCTGCCGATCAAGGATGCAGCTGGCAAGGGGCTGAACGACAGTATGGGCAACCCGCTGGTACGGACCCTGATGACTGATTGTGACGGCGTGTTTGCCGGTGGTGATGCCGAGATCGGCCCGTTGACGGTTGTTGCCTGTGTGGGGAACGCCCACCGTGCCGCCAACGTGATGGTGCGTTGGATGGAAGAAGGCAAGGCGTATTTGACTGAACAGGAGATCTTTGAAGACCTGCTGACCTATCTTGGGGTCTACGACAAGAATGAGCCGGTTGCCTGGCTTGATTCTGCTGACCGTGCCAACCAGAAAGAAGTGCATGGCAAGGAGCGGGCCAGCAAGGGTAACTACAGTGAGGTGGAACTGGGCTTCAGCGATTCCACTGCACAGGAAGAGGCAGACCGCTGTCTGCGGTGTTACCGCATGGCAATGGTTGCGCTGTAACAAAAACTTAAATTCAGCATAGGATACAAGCAATGGCACACACTGAATGCTGCGATAAAAATAAGACGATCACCCTGACCATCGATGGACAGGATGTGCAGGTTCCGGCTGGAACCACCATTCTGGATGCCGCCCGCAAGCTGGGAATCAAGATCCCGACCCTCTGTTGGCTGGAGAAGATCTCCACCACCGGC
>DAIQQT010000362.1:0-3246 GCA_036786685.1 Trichlorobacter sp. | reverse complement strand
AAAATATACTACAAAACGGCTGTTTTAACTACTTCAATTTCAACAGCCTGTTAAAAGCTGACAGACCTAAATATCCCTGGGAAATTGAAGAAGATACCCACCAAGACCAACAGACTCCGGTAAAAAAAGCCAGCACCATATTTTCTTTGGATGCAGAAAATGATGAGCAAAAAACTAATAGCTCTGAAGATCTTTTTGATTTTGCCAAATGGAAAATTGATAAGTGAGTGTACGCCTACATCATCAATCTGCTGACGCAATCCACTTTGACCTGCTCTGGCAGTACGTTGGCGCATACCCTGAAAGAGAGGTTGCCAGGTGCCACGGCTTAAGCCACTGGAAGCGGGTCGAAAAATACGGACTGAGAATTGCCCGTTACTCAGGCGCAGATGCAACAGTAGTCAGGCTCTTTGCCCTGTTTCATGATGCTGCAAGAGTCAACAACGACATTGATGAAGAGCATGGGCCACGGGCAGCAGAACTGGCCAAAGAACTGTGCAATATCCTCTATACCCTTGATGATTCCCGTTTTGACCTGCTGTATGAAGCCTGCAAATATCATGCTGACGGCGGTCTTACATCTGATCCCACCATAGGCACCTGCTGGGATGCCGACCGTCTTGACTTGTGGCGGGTACATGTTCAACCGGATGAAAAATTCATGAATACGGCACGCGGTCAGGAATTGGCCAGACGTTACAAAAGGCTGGCGTTACGCCACACAGAGCAATTCAGCCCACCACGTTTTTTTGATTAAGCTCAATCCATTCGTACCTAAATTTTTCACCCCACCTTGACCACCCCAATAATCAGGCGTATGCTTATGCATACATTGGAGGTGCAACATATGCGTGCGACATTAAACATACCTGATGGGCTGATTGATGAGGTGCAGCAACTGACCGGGCAGAAATCAAAGACCGGGGCCATT
Organism: Trichlorobacter sp.; assembly: GCA_036786685.1. Taxonomy (GTDB): domain Bacteria; phylum Desulfobacterota; class Desulfuromonadia; order Geobacterales; family Pseudopelobacteraceae; genus Trichlorobacter. Next base: position 2,315 of record DAIQQT010000362.1, on the reverse strand, counting down.
GTGCATGTGATGGAAGAATATGTACGCCGTAAAAAGGTTGATGCCCTGCTTGCGTTACGCGGCAAGGTGACGGTTGAGTATGACTGGCAGGCAGAAGAGGATCAAGAGCTGAAGGCTGCGGAAGAACGGGAGTCGTACCATGCCGGTTAAGCTGCTGCCTGATACCTGTGTCTGGATTGATTTTCTTAAAGGCAGGAACACGCCGCTGACGCTTCAGCTTGAGCAGGCGCTGCTACAGGGGGAAGTCTATACCTGCGGTGTGGTGCTGTATGAGCTGTTGCAGGGTATACGCAACCCCGGTGAAGATCAGCAGGTACAGGCCGCGTTTGATGCACTGATCATGTTAGAGGTGACTGCCAAGACATGGGTCAGTGCTGCGAAACAATCATCGAAGCTGAGAAAAAAGGGTATTACACTGCCGATGTCGGACATCATTATTGCTGCTGTTGCTATTGAACACAATGTGACCATTATGACAGTGGATCAGCACTTTCAGCAGGTTCCCAGTCTTTTGCTCTTTAAATAACTGAATAGAATGGCTAGATGATCGTTTTTTCGGTATAGTGACAGCATCATACATTTTATGCAGGTGACACAAATATGAAAACAACAGCCGCTCAAACCCTTGACCTTTCAACTCTTCCCGATGCTGCACGCCGGGAAGTAGCAGATTTTTACCAGTTTGTTATGCATCGGTACGGACGGGTACAGAAAAGGCAAACAGTGGCAAAGAACAAGCTGCCCGCTGAATTTTATAAGCCCATTGCAGTAAGTCAGTATCAAACTGTTTCACGGGACGAAATCTACCGTGAAATCTAATATTTTCATTGACTCCAACATTTGGATTTACGCCTTCCTTGATTCCGAGAAGGATCATGCCAAGCAGCAGCGGGTGTTATCCCTGGTGGAGGGCATACCGACTGACAGCACAGTCATTGCTTCAGTCCAGGTGGTGAATAAATTCCACTGGATACTGTCCCGCAAGTACGGCATTGATGATGCTACCATAAAGACCAAGGTGCAAAAGGGATCGCCGCAATTGCCAGCATTGCTCCGCTTGATTTCAAAGTGTATCAGGGTGCCTTCCGTATTCGTAGCAAGTACAACGTCTCTTTCTGGGATAGCCTGATTGTCTCCTCTGCAATGGAAAATAAATGTTCTGTGTTGTATTCCGAAGATATGCAGCATGGGCTTTTAATTGACAACAAGCTGAAAGTGCTTAATCCGCTGGCATAACTTTGATGAATGCCGTTTTTCAACAACCTGTTAAACAAAAGAATACGTTAATGTATCACCGCTGGACTTGATCTGTCCCTTGACTCGTCGCGGTTGCTAACAGAAAAGGCCGGGGGAAATCCCCGGCCTTTTCTGCGTTTACTGGATGTTGATCAAAAATCAGGCAGACTTCTTGCTTTCCTCTGTTTTGACCGTTTCTTTAGCTGGTTCTGCAGTAGCATGTTCAGCTTCTGTTGCCTGTTTATTTTTGATAAGTTGCTCTACTTCTTCTTTGCGAGCCTCTTCCTGAATATTACGCTGGAAGTCTTCAGAGGCCTTTTTAAACTCTGCCAGCCCTTTACCCAGGGATTTGGCCAGATCAGGCAATTTATTGGGGCCGATCACAATCAGCGCGATAACCATGATGACAATCAGTTCCGGCATGCCTATTCCAAACATGGTATGTTCTCCTTGGTGGTTTGCAGGTAGCGTCTGCCCCATTAAAGCGTTATTCACTGCTGCAAGGCAACAAAAAAATGTGTTGTGAGTCTTGTGGCTGCAGAGTACAAATGTGCATAAAAAGTAGTCATGTGTGTATAAAAAATAGTCAGGAGTCCTGTCTGTGTCGCTGCTTCGCCCTCTTCAAATAGCCGGTTTAACATTACCCCATAATCTGCTTTTAGCCCCGTTGGCAGGCATTACCAACCATGTTTTCAGGCTGATCTGCAGGCAGCAGGGGGCCAGCCTGGCCTTTACGGAAATGGTCAGTGTTAACGGCATGGTTCGTGAAGGTGAAAAAACGTTGTCTCTGCTGGCAAGTTCTCCTGAAGATCGACCTTTGGGGGTGCAGCTGTTTGGCAATGACCCCGCTCTTCTGGCCCAAGCAGCAGGTATGATTGGGGATAACGCTGATCTTCTTGATATTAATATGGGCTGTCCGGTACGCAAGGTGGTGGGGACCGGTGCCGGATCTGCCTTGCTGCAGGATACGGCACGGATAGCAGACATTATCAGATCAGTACGCAAGGCAACAGAACTGCCGTTATCGATCAAGATCCGTAGCGGCTGGCAGTGTGGTGATGATACATGGCAGGAGGTGG
>DAIQQT010000361.1:0-3256 GCA_036786685.1 Trichlorobacter sp. | reverse complement strand
CGCGGTCATACGCTTTCAGGTCAGTGATACCGGTATCGGCATTGACACCAATACTATTGATAAGCTGTTTCAGCCATTCACCCAGGCCGACGGCTCAATTGTCAGACGTTTTGGCGGAACCGGCCTGGGACTATCCATCGCACATGATCTGGTGGAATTAATGGGAGGCAGCATTACCGTCAGCAGCACACCCGGCAAAGGCAGCTCCTTTTCCTTTACCGTAACCCTTGATCTGGCAGCTGCAGCAGCACCCCAGCCGGTACAGCAGCCCCCTTCACTTGCTGAGCTTGCGGCAGAGATCCGCAGCAGCCGTATCCTGCTGGTTGAAGACAATGAAGCCAACCAGTTTGTCGCGCGGCAGCTTTTAAGTCGTGCCGGGCTGGAAATAACCATTGCCCGAAATGGCAAAGAGGCAGTGGAGCTGGTGCAGAAGGAAGTTTACGACCTGATTCTGATGGATATGCAGATGCCGGTCATGGACGGTATCCAGGCAACCCTGTTGATCAGGCAACTGCCTGAAGGAGAAAATCTGCCGATTATCGCCATGACTGCGGCAGCAAGTGAGGCAGACCGGGAAAGCTGCCTGAAGGCAGGTATGAACGACTACATCAGCAAACCGATTATAGCGACCGAGTTGCTGATAAAGATGATCAATCTCCTTGATACAGGCAAAACCGATGCGTAGACAACTTACCATGACAGCACTGTTGCTTTGTTTTCCGCTAACCGCCGTTGCCCAACCAATAACGGTTGAGCCGCTCGTACTGCAGCAGATGCAGGAAACCATCCGGCAGCAGCAGCGGCAACTTCAACAGCAGGCAGAGCAGATCAAGGCGCAGACCGAGGTATTGCAGCGGTTACAGCAGCAGATCAGCACCCTGCAGCAGGCAGCGGTACCCGCCCCCAAACCTGTGCAGGCAGCATCACAGCCTCCCACCCCACCCCCTGTCATAACCTCCGGCAACGACAAGATCAAACTGGCTCTTTCCGGGCAGATCAACCGGGCCGTGGTGGTGGCCAATGATGGTTACAACAGCACCCTCTACCATGTGGACAACACGGTCAGTAACAGCCGCTTCCGTCTGGTGGGAACTGCCGGAATCAGCGATGACCTGATCCTGGGTACCCGGCTGGAGGTAGCCGTATCCCCGGACCGTTCATCCGCTGTTTCTCAGCAGCAGAAGAGCCTGAGGGACACCTACTTTGACCAGCGCTGGGTAGAAATATCGCTGACCAGCAAGACCTTCGGCAAGCTCTCCATCGGCAAGGGGGATACTGCATCCAACACCACGGCTGAGGTGGATCTTTCCAAAACCGATGTGATCCAGTACGCCAGCATCACTGATATGGGAGGCGGCTTCCTGTTTCGCAGCAAGAACGGGGCAAAAACCTTCATCCCCAACGGCACAAGCAACCTGAAGGTATCCGATGCCTTCAGCAGTTTCGATGGCCTTTCCCGCCAATCCCGCCTGCGGTATGACAGCCCAAGCCTGTACGGCTTCAGCCTGGCTGGATCCCTGGTCAGCAACCAGCGTTCCGACCTGGCCCTGTTCTGGGGAGGCCAGGGATACGGTTTCAAAGGAGCCGGTGCCTTTGCCGTTTCCAACCCCAAACTGGCAAGCGCCGGACTGCTGTATGATGGTTCTTTTTCCCTGCTGCACAGTGCAACCGGCCTGAACCTGACCCTGTCCGGTGCCCTGCAGCAGTACACAACCCGCAAAGACGCCACCAACCTCTATGGCAAGCTGGGCTGGCTGGCCAATTTCACCAACCTTGGCTACACCGCCTTCGGGGTTGATTACACCCGTTCGCAGGACCTTGCACAAGTCGGTGACAAAGGTTACTCAGTTGGCGCAGCGGTGGTGCAGGCCTTTGAAAAATACGCTACGGAACTGTATTTCCAGTACCGGATCTTCTCCCTTGACCGGGCCGCCGGAACCACCCCGGTTGCCGACATCAACATCGGAACCTTCGGGGCACGGGTCAAATTCTGATGAAAACAGTTTACGCCTTGTTGTTTCTGATACTGCTGGCCGGTTGCAGCGGTATCAAGCCGTACCAGCCACCCAATCACCGTGAAGAAGGCCCTCCGGGAGGGCTGTTTACAGGTGAAAAAGGGGCCTTTGAAATAGGCATACTGCCTGAAAACACCCGCCCAGCGGGGCAGAAGGAGAAAACACCATGAACACGATAGCAAGGCTGCTCATACTTCTGGCTGTTCTGCTGATTCCCGGCATCTCCCAGGCATTCAACGTCGCCGGAACCTACTCAAGCACTGAAGGCACGCTGACCCTGCGTCAATCAGGGGACCGTGTCACCGGGCGATACACCAATGACAACGGTGAACTGACCGGGCAGATGTTTGAAAGCACCCTTGAAGGCTTCTGGATTGAAGATGGCTCTGACCGGCGCTGTTCCACCCCTAAAAACGGGCGCTACCACTGGGGACGGGTATCCTTTGAGTTTAGCGAAAGCGGCTTCAGCGGCACCTGGGGGTACTGTAACGATGCGCCGTCACGTCCCTGGAGCGGCTCCCGCAGTTCCGGCAGGCAGGCCCCGCCACCAGCGGACCGTGGCGAAGCAGATCCCTTTGCAATCACTGACGGTGCCTCTCTGGAAGGTGTCTGGGGCTCAACCGAAGGAGACATCAGGTTCCGCCAGCAGGGCAATCGCGTATCAGGCCGCTACACCAATGACAATGGCGAGCTTGTCGGATCGGTCAACAATGATGTTTTACGTGGTTACTGGATAGAAGATCACTCTAACAAGCGCTGCAGCAGTCCCAAAAACGGACGGCATTTCTGGGGCAGGATTGAATTCCGCTTCACCGGCAACAGTTTCTCCGGCAGATGGGGATATTGTGACGACGCCCTGAGCGGCACCTGGAGCGGTCAAAAAAAGTAACCCCCTAAAACCATGCCGGAGGCCACCTATGCCTGACCAGAACGTTGCAGCCTCAAATCTTGCAATTGCCCTGCTTGGCCCTAACCTGGCCAGGCACCCGGATAAGAGCGCCTATATCTGTAATGGAGAGACTGTCAGCTACCGGCAGTTGGCAGACAGTGCCTGCCGGTTTGCCTCGCTGTTGCAGCAAAGCGGTGTCGCTGCCGGAGATCGCGTACTGTTGATCCTACCTGACAGCCCGGTCTTTGTTGCTGCCTTTCTGGGTACGGTACTGCATGGCGCGGTTGCTGTCCCGGTCAGTACCGCCCTGACCGCTGATGACTACCGCTATATCCTGCAGGATTCCGGTGCG
>DAIQQT010000360.1:0-3256 GCA_036786685.1 Trichlorobacter sp. | reverse complement strand
CAGGAGGAGCAGGCAGTCGCCTGCATCCGGCAACCCTGGCCGTATCCAAACAGCTGCTGCCGGTATACGACAAGCCGATGATCTATTACCCGCTTAGCACCCTGATGCTGGCGGGCATCCGCGAGATTCTGGTCATTTCCACCCCGCAGGATACCCCTCGTTTTGAACAACTGCTGGGTGATGGCAGCCAGTGGGGGATCAGCCTTCAGTATGCCGTACAGCCCAGCCCTGATGGTTTGGCCCAGGCATTTATCATTGGAGAGCAGTTTATAGGAAACAGTCCCTCTGCCTTGGTTTTGGGAGACAATATTTTCTACGGTCATGACTTTAACCAGCTCTTAAGCAGTGCCATGCAGCGCAGATCCGGCGCCTCGGTTTTTGCCTACCATGTCCACGATCCAGAACGGTACGGCGTGGTTGCCTTTGACAAGGCAGGCAAAGCGGTTAGTCTTGAAGAAAAACCACTCAAACCACAATCAAACTATGCGGTAACCGGGCTTTATTTTTACGATAACAGCGTAGTGGGACGAGCTAAAGCTTTGAAACCATCACCTCGCGGGGAGTTGGAGATTACAGATCTTAACCGGCTCTATCTTGATGAAGGCAATCTGTCAGTAGAGATCATGGGCCGCGGCTACGCCTGGCTGGATACCGGTACCCATGAAAGCCTGTTGGAGGCCGGTCAGTTTATTGCCACCATTGAAAACAGACAGGGACTTAAAGTCGCCTGCCCTGAAGAGATTGCCTGGCGACAGGGATGGCTCAGGGCAGAACAGCTTGAAAAACTTGCAACCCCGCTTGCAAAAAACGGCTACGGACAGTATCTTGTTCGCCTGTTGAAAGAGCAGATACAATAGATTTATACTTCAGTTTTCTTTCTTTATTTTTACAGGGGACGATTTACCTATGAAAAAAGCCTTGATCACCGGTATCACCGGTCAGGATGGTGCCTATCTGGCCGAATTATTGCTGGAAAAAGGTTATGAGGTCCACGGCATCAAACGTCGTGCATCGTTGTTCAACACCGACCGGATTGACCATCTCTACCAGGACCCTCATGTTGATAACCGTCGTTTGGTTTTGCATTACGGCGATATGACTGACTCAACTAACCTGATCAGGATTATTCAGACGGTGCAACCGGACGAGATCTACAACCTAGCTGCCCAGTCCCATGTTGCAGTATCTTTTGAAACTCCTGAATACACCGCCAATGCCGATGCTATAGGCCCCTTACGTATTTTGGAGGCCATCCGTATCCTTGGATTGGAAAAGAAGACCCGCTTCTACCAAGCCTCCACCTCTGAGCTGTACGGCCTGGTACAGGAGATTCCTCAGAAAGAGACCACCCCTTTCTACCCCCGGTCTCCCTATGCCGTGGCTAAGCTGTACGCCTACTGGATCACGGTCAACTACCGTGAAGCCTACGGCATCTACGGTTGCAACGGCATCCTCTTCAACCACGAGAGTCCGGTGCGAGGTGAAACCTTTGTCACTCGCAAAATTACACGTGCAATGGCTCGAATAAAGCTGGGATTGCAAGATTGCTTGTACTTAGGTAATCTCGATTCACTACGGGACTGGGGGCATGCTCGGGATTACGTGGAAATGCAATGGTTGCTGATGCAGCAGGAACAACCTGAAGACTGGGTCATTGCAACCGGCATACAGTACAGCGTGCGTGATTTTGTTAATGCAGCCGCAGAAGAACTGGGTATTAAGATCAGTTGGCAGGGCAACGGTATTGACGAAGTTGGCGTGATTGCCACAGACCCTTCACGTACTATAGTCCGTGTCGACCCGCGCTATTTTCGCCCAACTGAAGTAGAGACTTTATTGGGGGATGCCAGTAAGGCCAGACAAAAGCTGGGTTGGGTGCCAAAGATTAGTTTCAAAGAGCTTGTCGCTGAAATGGTGCGTGAAGACCTGAAGGCGGCTGAGCGGGATGAACTAATTAAGAAGCACGGTTATCAAACCTTTGATTATAATGAGTAATTGTTGAGTGTTCACGATGTGGTGGCACTCAATACCTAAAAGTTGAAGGTAGATTCGAAGCAGGGGAGACACCTCAGGTTTTCTGGTTTTTTGAGGAAGACAACCATAGTTGAGAAAATAAACCATCCTGTTCCCTTTATATTCATCCATTTTCTTACCTGAATAAGGAACATTGCCATGAAAGAACGACTCGTCCGTTTTGACTGGGCGCTTAAAAAACTGCTACGCAACAAAGCCAACTTCGACATATTGGAAGGTTTTCTGTCTGAGTTGCTGCTGGTTGATGTAAAAATAGAGCAGATTTTGGAAAGCGAAAGCAACAAGCAGAGCGCAGATGACAAACACAACCGTGTCGACCTGCTGACCCAAATTAACAGCGGCGAACTGGTGCTGGTAGAACTCCAGGTAGAAGCCCAGTACGATTACTTTCACCGCATGGTCTACGGTGCATCAAAGCTGATCACCGACACCATGGACAGCGGGTTCAGCTACGACAAAGTTCACAAAGTTATCTCCATCAACATTGTCTACTTTGATCTTGGTCATGGCAACGACTACGTCTACAAAGGCACCACTGACTTCCAGGGGATTCACAGCAACGATATCCTGCAGCTTTCAGCAACACAGAAGAAAGAATTCAGCGCCATACAATCGGTAGCTGACATATTCCCGGAATATTACATCCTCAAAGTAAACGGATTTGACGACATAGCAAAGAACAGCCTGGACGAATGGGTATATTTTCTGAAGAACTCTGAAATCAAGAGCGAATTCAGCGCAAAAGGGCTTGTCAAGGCAGCAAAAGAACTGGATGTAATGAAGCTCTCCAAAGAAGAGCGAGCAGAATATGAGAGTTACATTGAAGACAGACGAGTTGGTGAAAGCTCCATTAAAACTTCCTGGATAGAAGGCAAGATAGAAATAGCCCGTGAAATGTTACAAGAAGGTGAATCTGTTGAGAGGATTATGAAATTTACCGGTCTCTCGCATGATGAGATAGGTGTATTGAAGGGTCAGGGGTGAACATGGGGCTTGCAAGAAGTTTCATATACTGGTCCCAGAACTGCGTTTCGGAGGAGCTATGAGACCAACGACAGAAGAGTTGTTAGCCTTCTTGCAGAGTAAGAAAACTGATTTCCGGCAGGAATTCAAGATACGAAAAATTGGTGTCTTTGGCTCATGTGCCCGAGGAACAGCTAATGATACCAGTGACATAGATATTGTCGTAGAACTTGAAAAACCTGACTTGTACTATCTGATC
>DAIQQT010000359.1:0-3269 GCA_036786685.1 Trichlorobacter sp. | reverse complement strand
CCAGGTTCAAGGCGAACTGCGGCTTGGTTGCCATCAGATCCATGAATCCCTGCTTAGGAAGGAACAGTGCCTCGCCCCCTTCCAATGCACGTGCATCGGCCGGGTAGGTCCCGTCTCCAAAAAAGGCGGCTTCGGCAAAAGTCTCAGCCGGATGCACAAAATGCAGAACTTTCTCCTTGCCGTCGGCAGACACCCGGCACATCTTGATGTAGCCAGACACCAGCAGGTAGAAGCCGCTGGCCTGTTCCCCTTCGGTAAAGAGAGCCTCTCCCTTGGCAAAGGTCCGTCGTACCGCGATGGTGGCAAGCGAACTCAGATCTTCATCATGCAACCCGGAAAACAGCAGCGACTTTTTGAGAATAGCAACAAGTTCCATGGGAATTATAGAAAAGCAGCGACTTTTTCAGCCACCTTGGCCGGCGTCAAACCAAACTGCTCGGCCAGCACTTCGGCCGGTGCTGATGCGCCGAACTGTTCCCAACCGATGAACAGCCCCTCTTCGCCCAGCAGCTTGCCAAAAGACTCACCACGACCGGCCTCGATTGCCACACGCTTAACACCATCCGGAAGCACCGTTGCACGATAGTCCACTGATTGGGCCATAAAGGTAGCGACATCCGGTATGGAAACCACCCGTGCTGCGACTCCCTTGTCAGCTAACAGCTTGGCGCTATCCAGCGCCAATGAAACTTCAGAACCGGAAGCCATCAGCACCACTGACGGGCTAGAGACATCGGCAAGCACATAGCCTCCACGCAACGGCAATGTCTGGTCAGCCCCCTCAGCGCGGGGCAGCAGCGGCAGTTTCTGGCGGGTCAGGATCAGGGCCGTAGGGCCGTTATGATATTTGATGGCCGCATACCAAGCCAGGGCCGTCTCCACTGCATCTGCCGGTCGGATTACCTGCAGGCCGGGGATCATCCGCAGGCTGGCGGTATGCTCGATCGGCTGGTGGGTTGGACCGTCCTCCCCGACAGCATAGGAGTCGTGGGTAAAGATGTAAACCACCTGCTGCTGCATCAGGGCCGACAGACGTATCGCCGGGCGGCAGTAGTCGGAGAAGACCAGGAAGGTGGCGCCATAGGGAATGAAGCAGCCGTAAAGCGCCATGGCGTTACAGACAGCGCCCATGGCATGTTCACGGATGCCGAAATGCAGGTTGCGTCCGCCAAAACTGTCGGCTTGGACCGAGCCGCCACCCTTGATGTCACTGTTGTTGGAAGGCGACAGGTCAGCAGAACCACCAGCCAGCGCAGGCAGCAGAGCAGCAGCCTTCTGGAGCACGGCACCGGACAGGGAACGGGTGGCGCCATCTTTACCGGCAACCACTGCCAGCAGTTCTTCTGCCAGGTTCTCCGGTATCTGCTTCTGCCACATGGCATCCCATAGGACTGCCTTTTCCGGGTTTGCCACACGCCAGGCAGCGAATCCTTTCTGCCAGGCGGCATACTCAGCCTGCAACGCTGTCGTACGAGCCTTGCAGACAGCAGCCACATCAGCCGGGATCGTAAAAGAAGGCTCGTTCCAGCCGAGATTGACACGAGTCGCCTCAATCTCATCCTTGCCCAGGGGTGATCCATGGGCACCGGATGAACCCTGCTTGGCCGGGGCTCCGTAAGCAATGTGCGTGGTGGCGATAATCAGCGACGGTTTTTCAGTTTCGGCAATGCCGTTATGCAAAGCGGCAACCACCTGATCATGATCATGACCATCCACCTTTTGAATATGCCAGCCGGCTGCCTCAAATCGCTTGGCTACATCTTCAGACCAAGCCAGACCGGTTTTCCCCTCGATGGTGATACTGTTGCTGTCATAAAGATAAATCAGGTTTCCCAGCTTGAGATGACCGGCCAATGCGGCAGCTTCGTAGGAGATCCCCTCCTGCAGGTCGCCATCGCCAACGATGGCAAACACCCGATGGGTAATCGGCGAAAAGTCCGGTGTATTGAACCGTTCAGCAGCCATTTTGGCAGCCAGCGCCATACCGACGCCGTTAGCTACCCCCTGTCCCAGTGGGCCGGTAGTGACCTCAACACCGGGGGTATGGCCAAATTCCGGGTGACCGGGCGTTTTACTACCCCACTGGCGGAAATTTTTCAGTTCTTCCATGGAGAGGTCAAAGCCGAACAGATGCAGCAGGGAGTACATCAGCATGGACCCATGGCCTGCCGAAAGGATAAAACGATCGCGGTTGGCCCAGGCAGTATCAGCAGGATTAAAGTTGAGTGTGGTGCCCCATAGGGCAACTGCCATGTCGGCAGCTCCCATCGGTAGGCCGGGGTGACCGGAATTAGCCTTTTCAACAGCTTCAGCGGCAAGGAAACGGATAGTATTGGCACAACGCAGGGCCTGCGGGGCGGTAAACACGGTGGGCATCGGTACAGCTCCTTTCATGGTATAAAGCATTAAAAATGGGTATAGCCGGAGGTTGCTGGATTGAAAACGGCTCCGTCGGGCAGGATCGCCTGTACCTGTCTTGAGTTGGTAACTTTACCAACAACCGAGACCTGAATACCAGTAGTTTTTGCCAGCTGCCGGATCAGCAGTCGGTTGGCTGCCGGGGCGGTAAAGCAGAGTTCATAATCCTCACCACCACTCACGGCAAGTGCCCAGGGGAAAGCATCCTGGCCTGCCGCGTGGGAACGGAAGGCAGTAGAAAGAGGCAGGTCTGCCAGCTGGATCTCGGCGCCGCAGCAGGACTGCTCGCAGATATGCCCCAGATCGGCCAGCAGCCCATCGCTGATGTCAATCATGGCACTCGCCAGTCGGGATTCGGCCAGCTGCCGGCCCAGCGTGCAGCGTGGTGTCGGGTCAAGGTGGCGCAGCAGCAGGTAAGTGTCAGCAGCGTCAAACCGTTTTCCTGCCAAAAGCGCCTGTAATCCCAGCGCCGAATCCCCCAGAGTGTTGCTGACCCAAACGTCATCACCAAGTTGTGCGCCGCTACGCTTCAGAATCAGTTCAGGCCGCTGTTCACCCATGATGGTAACCGAGATGGTCAACCCACCTTTTGAGCTGCAGGTATCGCCGCCGGCCAGGGTGCAGTTGTGAGCAGCAGCCTGCTCTGCCAGGCCATCCAGAAAGTCTTCAATCGCTTCAAGTGAAAAACCGCCTGGAATGGCCAATGAAAGGAAGAACCAGCGAGGAATTGCTCCCATACTGGCAATATCGGACAGGTTTACAGACAGGGATTTACGGCCCAACAGGCGGACAGAACCAAAGCCAAGCTCAAAATGCACCCCTTCAGCCAACAGGTCGGTGGAAACCACCAT
>DAIQQT010000358.1:0-3271 GCA_036786685.1 Trichlorobacter sp. | reverse complement strand
TCTCGCCGGAGGCGATGGAGCGGATCTTTGCCCCCTTCACCCAGGCTGACAGTTCCACCACCCGCCGATACGGCGGTACCGGTTTGGGGCTTGCGATCTGTCGTAAGCTGGCAGAGCTGATGGGCGGACGGATCTGGGCTGAAAGCACGACAGGAAACGGCAGTGTTTTTCATCTGGAATTGCCCTTTGCCGTGCCACAGCAACTGATCTGCGGCACTGATGACAGGCCGGATGCAATACCGGTCTGGAGCGGAACAGTCCTCTCACTGCTGGTGGCAGAAGACAACCCGGTTAACGCCCGTTTTATCTCCACCCTGCTGACCAAGATCGGGCATCAGGTCACCACCGTTGAAAACGGCAGGCAGGCACTTGAACGGTGGCAGAAACAGCGGTTTGATTGCATCCTGATGGATGTACAGATGCCGATCATGAGCGGCACTGAGGCATTGCAGACAATGCTGGCCATTGAACAGCTCGGCGGAGGGCATACGCCGGTTATTGCGCTTACGGCAAACGCGCTGCGTGGTGATCGTGAACGCCTGCTGGCTGAAGGATTTGACGGCTATGTTACGAAACCGGTTGATATCAGGTTGCTCTGCGCCGAAATGGAGCGGGTAACCACAAAGGAAAGATTATGACAAGCGCCAGCTTCACCGACCATTTTGCACAGGTGGCTGCCCATTACGCCAGCCACCGCCCCACCTACCCGGCAGGGCTGTTCAGCTGGCTGGCGGCTCAGGCGCCTTCCCGGAGTCTGGCCTGGGATTGCGCCACCGGTACCGGTCAGGCCGCGTTGGGGCTGGCGGAGCATTTTAAGCAGGTATGGGCCACCGATGCCAGCGAGGCGCAGATTGAGGCCGCCACCCCCTGTGCTAACGTCCAGTATCACGCAGCCCCGGCGGATTGCTCCGGCCTGCCGGACCAGTCCGCAGATCTGGTAACCGTGGCCCAGGCCCTGCACTGGTTTGATCTTGCACGCTTCTATACCGAGGTTCAACGCGTGCTGAAACCGGGCGGTCTGCTGGCGGTCTGGACCTACGGGGTCTTTCAGGTTGAAGGGGCTGATACAGCCGGGATACAGGCGCTGCTGGACCGTTTTTATTATGAGACCGTTGGCGACTGCTGGCCACCGGAACGACGCCATGTGGAGAACGGCTATGCCGATCTGGCCTTTCCCTTTCACCAGCTGGAACCGCCGGTTTGCGCCATGGCGGTTGACTGGACCCTGGATGATCTGAGCGGTTACCTGCGCAGCTGGTCTGCGGTCAGCCGCTATGCTGCGTTGCATGGTGCTGATCCGGTACCGGCATTGGCGGAGGAGCTTGTCCCCTATTGGGGCAGCCGACGTCACCGGGTGGTCTGGCCATTGTCGATTAAAGCGGGGAGAATCTGATTTGGCTGTCTGCTTTGTAAACTGCTGAAGCGGTGGTACACTGATCCGACAGTGGTCTTCATTTGCTGTGGCGATCAAGTTGGCACGAAACCCAACCACCCCCACTTCCTCCTGTTTTAGGGGGCCAGGGGTGGCAAGGTGCCAGATTGAATACAATTTTGAATTAACTGTCCGGGAGCTGCCATGAAGTTCCGTACCCGTCTCACCATAACATTTGCCGTGATTATCCTGCTGATTGTCAGTGTGGAACTGCTGGTCAGTTATCTGGGTGCCACCCGTAATGATCAGCTGGTGGCTACGCGCAACCTGCAGGCCACCAGCCATCAGGTCAGCCACACCATAGATCTTCTGCTGCAGCAGGCCTCCCGTGATCTTGCCATGGTTTCACGCTCTGCCTTCCTCAATGAACCTGGCCGTAGTATCCCCTCTATTAATCGTCGTCTGTTTGACTTCCGTGAAAGCTCCGCCTCGTTCGGGCATCTGACCTTCTGTGGGTCTGACGGCAGGGTTCGGGCAGATGCCGATGCTCAGAATCTCGGGCAGCCGCTGGATCAGACCCTCTGGCAGAAGGGGATGGCTGGTCAGAGCGGTTTTCTGATTCAACCGGGAAGTGGCAGTACACCAGCCGGGGTACTGTTTTACGCGCCGGTGCGTCGTGAGATAGGGGAACAGCCCAAAGGGGTCATTATCGGCAGGTTGCAGGTAAACCGCCTGAGTGTCTTGTGTGAGCATTTTCAGAATTACCGGATGACCGGGACAGATCGTCTGCAGGTAGCGCTCTTGAATCAGGCCGGGCTGGTGTTGTTTACCAGCAGCGGCAGCCCGTCTCCGGTCAGAGGGGAACCTGGCAGTACCGGCCAGTTGCTGCGTGACAGCGGAACCGAGCTGCAGATCATAACACCGGTGCAGGGGCTGAGTAACGTCGCTGGAGGGGGGTGGCATCTGCAGGTGGTTATCCCCAAGGCACAGATCTATGAGGAAGCCAGACGCAGGCTGAAGCGGAAGCTGGTGGTAAACGGGATCATGTGTGCGGTCGGTATTGCGATTGTCTCGCTGATGGTGGGCAGGATCAGCCGTCCCCTTGAAGAGATCTCACGTGCCGTCCGTCGCCGGGGCGAGGGGGATACCGAGGCGCTTGGACAGCTGCCGGCCCGTCATGATGAGTTTGCCCTGTTGCAGGAAAATCTGCAGCAGATGTCTGAACGGCTGCAGGAAAGCGTGGAGCGGCTGAGCGCCAGTGAAGAACAGTTTCACGCCCTGTTTGACGCCATGGCAGAAGGGGTGGCGCTGCACCGGCTTTGCTATGATGCAGAAGGCACGCCTTGCGATTACCAGATTGAAGAGGTTAACCAGCGTTACCGGGATATCCTGGGGCTTTCCCGCGATGAAGTGGTGGGTAAAACGGCAACGGAAGTCTACCGTGTCTCCCATGCCCCCTACCTGCAGGAATACGGTCTGGTGGTTGCCACCGGCCAGGCCTGCAGCTTTGAAACCTACTACGAACCGCTGCAACTGCATCTCAGCGTATCGGCCTGCCGGATCGGGCCGGAACGGTTTGCCACCATCTTCAGTGATATTACCGCCCGGATCTGGCAGGAAGAAACCCTGCGCAGCACCATGACCCAGCTTAAACAGGCCAATGAGGCCAAGAGCCGTTTCCTGGCGGTGATGAGCCATGAGATCCGCACCCCGCTGAACGGCATTACCGGCATGGTGCAGCTGCTGCAGGATATGGAAATGTCAGCGCTGCAGCGGGAGTTTCTGGAAAACATCGATATCTCGGCTGAAAGCCTGTTGAGCGTGATCAACGATATCCTTGATTTTTCCAAAATCGAGGCGGGTCGGATGGAGCTGGAGGAGCTGCCGTTCCAACCCTGC
>DAIQQT010000357.1:0-3283 GCA_036786685.1 Trichlorobacter sp. | reverse complement strand
GCTGATGAGTCTGCTGACCAAGAAGTCATTCTGTTCCTGGATCTGCCCGGTGGGTACCCTGTCCGAGGCCATGCACAAACTGGGGGCACGATTGCTGGGGCGGAATTTCAGGGTCTGGAGGCCGCTCGATCTGCTGCTGCAGGGGATCAAGTACCTGCTGCTGCTGTTTTTTATCAAAATCATCCTGCTTGATATGCCCGCCTTTGCCGTTGCCGCCTTTTTGGATACGCCCTACTGGGCAGCCAGTGATGCCAAGATGCTGCGCTTTTTTACCCATATTTCTGCCACAACCGTTGCGGTGCTGGCGGTACTGACGCTACTGTCGCTGGTCTACCGCAATGTCTGGTGCCGCTACCTGTGTCCCTACGGTGCCCTGCTGGGTGTGCTGAGCCTGCTGAGCCCCTTCAAAATTCGACGTAACCCGCACACCTGTACCGATTGCCGCCAGTGCAGTCAGGCCTGCCCGGCAGGCATCAACGTGCATAGTAAGACCACGGTTGTCTCGCCGGAATGCACCGGCTGCCTGACCTGTGTAGCTGCCTGTCCGCATCAGGAGGTGCTGGCCATGCGGCCATCGTTCTGGAAACAGCCGCTGCCGGTCTGGCTCTTTCCGGCAGTTGCCCTGACCCTGTTTATGGCCGCAATCGCGGCCGGTATGGCGAGCGGCCACTGGCAGACAGTGTTGACCTTTGACGATTATCGCCAGCTGCTACCGATGCTGCCCTATCTGAGTCATTGAGGATGGTTGACGCGGGCGATGGTTGGACGTACGCTTGCAAGAGGAAAGATGCTGCTACGTCGCACCATCTGAACGGAAGGGGACACTGCGTATGTCAGAACTGATTGATAACCGGGATAAACGGGTGCAGGAGCTGTTGGCGGTTTCACGGGGCATCATTCAGGGGCACGATGCAAAGCCGTTGATTGAGCAGTACCATGAGGCGATCGAGCAGATGACGCCCCATGATATGCTGGTGATGGAAGACCTGCAGCTCCAGATGGGCATCACACCGCAGGTGATTAAAAAGAGTATCGAGAAGGTCATCGGTATCTTTTTTAAAAGCCTGGAGCGCTATCCGTGGGCAAAGCCGGACCCGGACAGCTTTCTCGGTCAGCTGATGCAGGAAAATCAGGCCCTGGCCGGTAAGCTACAGCAGATAAAATCAGTGCTGAAAAGCTACCAGGGCAGGGAGGCGGCCTCATTTGCTGTCCTGCAGGCGGAACTGCTGCCCCAATTCAGGGCGTTGCAGGCCTTTGAACAGCATTACCTGAAGAAGGAGAATGTTCTGTTTCCCTATCTGGAAAGGCGTTGGAAGAACTATCGTCCGATCACGGTGATGTGGTCGCTGCATGACGATATCAGGAAAAAACTGAAAGAGGTTATCGCGCTGCTTGAAAGTGATACCGGTAATTGGCAGGAGTTCAGTCTGCCGATGAGCCAGTACTTCTTTCTGGTGTTCGGTATGATCCAGAAGGAGAATCTGGTGGTCTACCCAGTGGCCACGGAAACCCTGCCGCCGGAAGACTGGCAGGCCATGTACCAACAGAGCTTTGAATACGGTTTTCCATTTATTGAGGCGCCGGTCAGGAATACGAGCGGTAGTTTGCCACAGTCAGCTACCGAACAAGCGGAAGACAGCAACTTCTTTGTGTCTGAAACCGGCAGGATGAGCTATGAACAGGTGCTGCTGGCCTTTAACCATCTACCGGTCGATGTCACCTATGTTGATGAACATGACCAGGTCCGGTTTTTCAATCAGCCAAAGGATCGCTTCTTCCCGCGCTCACCGGCGATCATCGGCCGGAATGTCAAGAACTGCCATCCGCCTGAGAGTGTGCATATTGTTGAAAAGATTGTGAACGAGTTTAAAAACGGCAATCGCAATGAGGCCGATTTCCGGATCAAGATGAAGGGACGCTATATTCTGATCCGGTACGTTGCGGTGCGAGACCCGGATAACACCTATCGCGGCGTGCTTGAAATCTCACAGGACATTACCGATATTGTTCCGCTGTCCGGCGAGAAACGGCTGCTGGACTGGGAGTAAAGCGTATCAGTCTACCGGGCCTGGGTGGTGCTGTCAGCTATTCCTGGACTCGCAGGCTGCCAGCCGCTGCTTTAGCTCTTTTTCTTTCAACCAGCGCTCCGTTACATCCCGCATGATTGAGGCGCAGCCCTGCATGGCGCCGTTTTTATCCTTCAGCAGCACCATGCTGAACTCCAGCGAGGCCTGCGTTCCGTCCTTGCGGATGCCGGGGGATGAGAGCAGGCCGGTCTTGTATTTTGTTTCGCCGGATGCCATGACCCGGTAATAGCCCTCCCAGTGTCTGCCGCGTAACTTTTCCGGGATGAATAAATCAAGCGACTGGCCGATGGCTTCATCAGCCGTATAGCCAAGAATCCGCTCCGCGCCGGCATTCCAGTAACGGATGATCCCTTGCTGGTCTGCAACCAGGATGGCGTCTTGGGAAAGATCAAGCGTTTGCTGTAACAGTGCCGTGAGTTCCATTGCTTACCTCCCTTGTTGCTGAGATGCCCCATGGCACGCCAGGCAGATCTCCTCTGTCTGGCGCCGCTTCAGCAGGCTATCCCTGTCCTTGGGCTGCCCTTTGCCCATCAGTTTTGCGCCCACTTTATGACAGTCAAAGCAGCCTTGGCCCTGCAGGGCCTTATGCATCCTGACCATGGCTGGATTCTTGCTGTGGCAGACCGTGCATTCAAAGGCGTAACTGCATGTTGTCGGTATGAACAGTGCTACAAGTATGAGTGTTGAAAACAGTCGTATCGGTTGCATAGTGTGTCGGATTAGCATGTCATTATAGATAGTGCTTTGACGGATATCAAAAACAGTCAGCAATGCTTTGACATAAAAAAGGCAGACGCTTCATTTGAGGTGTCTGCCTTTTGCAGGAACGTACATGTATATGGCTCGGTGGACCGGGGCTAGCCCTCTGTCAGCACCTTTTCTTCATACAGCGCCTCAATCTTGCGGCGGTGTCCCAGTTCCACTTCTGCAAAGGTCAGTAATGTCTTTTGCAGTCTGGGCTCCTCGGTCATGCCTGCAGCTGCCTTGTACAGTTGATAGGCGTTTTCCTCTGCCTTCAGGGCAAAGGTCAGGATTTCCTGATAGCTCATCTGGGGATGAAACGGTACTTCCTTCAGGTACTGACCGATGGTTGCTTCCGGTATCTTGCAGATGTTTACCTCTTCAATCTTGTCCGGGTCAAACTTGGAGAAGACCTCTTTGTGGGTGGCTTCTTCCTGAGCCAGTTCTTCAAACAT
>DAIQQT010000356.1:0-3300 GCA_036786685.1 Trichlorobacter sp. | reverse complement strand
AGTGCCGGCCTGTCACGCCGGAGGTCGCGGGTTCGAGCCCCGTCAACCCCGCCATCGTTTAAGAGGGTGCCTCCAGGCACCCTCTTTCTTTTTTTGCTTACACGAGGTATTTATTCAGTATGAGCAAGGCCTTTGTTGTCATACCTACCTACAATGAACAGGATAATCTACGGCGACTGATAGAGCAGGTATTACAACAGGATGAATCCCTGCAGGTCCTGGTGGTGGATGATAACTCTCCTGATGGTACCGGCCAGCTGGCTGATGAACTTGCCGCTTCAAATAGTCGTATCAACGTGCTGCATCGACCAGGTAAAATGGGGCTTGGATCTGCTTACCGCGATGGGTTTCGACGCGCCATGCAGCTGGGAGCTGATCTGTTAATAGAAATGGATGCGGATTTTTCCCATGACCCTGCAATTTTGCCTGTGTTCCTTGAACAGATTAAAGACTATGATCTGGTAATTGGTTCACGTTACCTCAACGGTATCAGTGTGGTTAACTGGCCTTTGCGAAGGCTTATGCTCAGTTATGGTGCCAACTGGTATACCCGTCTGGTCACTGGTCTGACTATTATGGACTGTACCAGTGGCTTCAAATGTTTTCGTCGTAGCCTGATTGAGTTGATTGACCTCGACCGTGTTAAGTCTGATGGCTACTCATTTCAGATTGAGATGCATTTCAGATCAGCAAAACTTGGAGCACGGATAATTGAAGTGCCGATTATTTTTATTGACCGCCGTGTAGGTCAATCAAAGATGTCAAAACGGATTGTGAGAGAAGCGGTGTTTATGGTCTGGAAACTGAAACTGGGCAGTCTGTTTGGACGCAGGGGTAAGCAGTGACTTCCGGAGTATGGCCAGTTATTGCTATTATCATGTTTTGGAGCTGGGTTGCCTCAACCTTGCTGTTTATCTTTAAGGCCTTTCCCCGGCTTGGAGTCTTTCAATCCCGTCCAGCTTTAATCTGGGGTGTTGCATCTGTTTTGTGCGCAAGCCTATGGATGATAGCGCTTCGCCTGGCATGATACACATCGTTACTTCTTACCATCTTTTTTCAGTTTTCCCATTAACACCCATCTGTGGTATTACAATCTGAACATCCCTTTACTCACTGGTGACAACGATGATTCAGTTCCATAATGTTTTTCTGGCCTATCAAAAAGACGCTTCTGCACTGCAAAATATCAGTTTCAGCGTTGCAAAGGGCGAGTTTGTTTTTTTAACCGGCCCGTCGGGTGCTGGTAAAACCTCTCTTTTAAGGCTTATGTATGGTGCTCTTACACCATCCCGTGGCCAGGTGTTAATTGATGGTCAGAATGTCAGCCGCTTAACATCACCTCAACTCCCCTTTTTACGACGAAGCATCGGCGTTGTTTTTCAAGATTTTAAGCTGCTTCAAAACAGGACTGTCTTTGAGAATGTTGCTATTACCCTTGAGGTACAGGGGGGGGGGAGCAAGGCTGATATCAGCAAGCGGGTCATGCATATTTTGCGTCAGATGGGAATGGAAAATAAAATCAGCCTGACACCACAGCGTCTTTCCGGTGGCGAACAGCAGCGGGTTGCTCTGGCCAGGGCACTTGTTAATGAACCCAAAATCCTGCTGGCTGATGAGCCCACTGGAAATCTTGATGATGCAAACAAGATGCAGATTATGAATATCTTTAAAGAGGCTAACGTCAGAGGTACGACTGTAGTTGTTGCCACCCATGATCGACGTCTGATTGAGCATGCCCACTATCGAATCATACGGTTGCAAAATGGCGAACTTGCAGACAACGGGGAGGTACGCAATGAAGAAATTCACTAATAAGCGTCCTGCCATGACTGCACCGGGTGCCCAGGGGCGTCTACGTTATTTTATGGGCCGCGCCATCACCAATATTCGCCAGAATGTTTTTGTTAACGTGGTGACTGTAGGCACCATCACTTTAGCACTGCTGATAGTCTCTTTGTTTTTACTATTGTTTGTAAACCTTGAAAATGCGGCGGATAACTGGAGTGAAAAGGTACAAGTTACCGTTTATTTTGACAAGGAGCTTACCCCACAGGAACAGAGTGATCTTAAAAATAGAATTCAGGCCCTTCCTGCTACATCTAAAGCAACCTGGGTCGGTCGTGATGAGGCATTAAAGCGTTTCAAGGGGCGTTTAAAGGGGCAGGAGACCCTGCTTGAGGGGATCAGGCCTGAGGTGTTGCCAACATCCTTTGAAATCAGCCTTAAAAAGGCCAGTCGCAGTTCTGAAGATGTGGCTGCCTATGTTGCCAAACTCAAGAGTATCCAGGGAATTGGTGAAATTCAGTATGGCGAAGAATGGGTGCGTCGTTTTAATACTTTTTTGACCTTTATGCGGATTGTAGGTGGTTTGGTGGGGGGCTTTCTTGTTCTGGCAGTGATCTTTATTGTCTCCAATACTATTCAACTTACCATTTATGCCCGTCGGGATGAGTTGGAAGTAATGTCACTGGTTGGTGCCACGCGACTGTTCATCAAAATGCCGTATCTGCTGGAGGGACTGCTCCAAGGTCTTGCAGGGGGCGTTTTAGCACTGCTCCTTTTGCTGGCGGTACATCTTCTGTTTTTACATAATGCAGGTAATTTTTTGACCTTTAATCCTGCTACTGCCGGACTTGCCTTTTTGCCACCTGAGTATATTGCCGGACTACTGGGAGCCGGAGCCATGCTTGGTTTTCTTGGCAGTCTTGCTGCCTTGCGGCGTTTTATCAACGAGATTACCGGTTAAACACTATTGTGAAATTTCTAACACCTATCATACTTGCTTTGGCACCGTTATTACTGTTCTGCGTTGACTCATCACCCGTTGGTGCCAGCCCTCAGGATGAACTGCGTGGTGTTAAAAAGGAAATTCGTGAAAAGCAGCATCTGATTAAAAAGACGCGCAAGGTCGAAGCAGTGGTTTCAAGTGAACTTCAGGAGATTATCCGTTCGTTGGACAGGAAAGAGTCCGAACTGAAACAGCTTGATCGTGACCTTTTAACTGTAGAAGGCAGTATCGGTAGAACAGGTTCAGAGATAGCACGTGTGACTGTGGAGGCACAACAAAAGCAGTTGCAGATTGAACGGCGCCTTACGTCACTCTATAAAGCTGGAGAACTGGGGGCTGTCCGAATGTTTTTCTCTGCGGAAAGTTTCCCGCAAATGGCTGAAAATATGCGCTATATGCGCTCTGTATTGACACAGGACAAACGGATTTTTGCTGAATATAATCAAAAAATTGAAGAGTTGCGTCAGCTAAAACTGCGCCTGGAGCAGGACGCTACCCGCAAGGAACGTCTT
>DAIQQT010000006.1:0-19111 GCA_036786685.1 Trichlorobacter sp. | reverse complement strand
CCCCAACTGGCCCGCCTGGCTGCCAACAGCGGCAAAGCCGGCAAAAACCTTGGCAGCGCCCTGCAGCAGATCCTGCCGATGCTGTAGCCTTTTCTGCGGCTATCGCAGCAGCTTTTCTGTTCCCCTATAATTGCCTCAAAAACTTGCATTAGCGCTAAACTGCGGTACGCTTGGCACAGAACGGCAGCTGGCTTCACCATTCGTCACCACACAGCTTCATTACGCGGCTTGGCACGAGATTATCCGGTGGAAGCGCTATGATCCTCCAGAAACTGCACGGTTTTTTCCTGGGCACCCTGCGCCGACAGCTGGTCTTTGGCGTAGCAGTTGTGCATGCCCTGATGATGACCCTGTTCATCGGGGATCTGACCGTCCGGCAAAAAACACTGTTGCTGGAGCGTCAGACCGAACAGGCCATTGCACTTGCCCATACCCTTGCCACCTCATCAGCCGGCTGGCTGGCCTCCCATGATATTTCCGGCCTGCAGGAACTGGCTGAATCGCAACAACGCTACCCTGAACTGCAGTTTGCCATCCTGCTTGACAGACAGGGCAAGGTGCTTGCCCACACTGACCGCTCCCTGATCGGTCAGTATCTGCAGGACCTGCCGGCACGTACCCAGCAGACCACGCTCAGCCGCAACCCGGCGCTGGTGGATGTGATGGTACCAGCGATGATCGCCGAACGTCCTGTGGGCTGGGTGCGGATCGGTATCGGCCAGCAGCAGGGGAGCCGGAAGCTGGCTGAAATCACCAGAAACGGCGTGTTTTATGCCCTTGCCACCATCATCATCGGCTCGATCATCGCCTGGCTGATGGGCCGCCGGTTCACCAGACGGCTCCATCTAATCCAGCAGACCATTGATGCGGTCAGCTCCGGTGATCGTGTTGCCCGTTCGTCACTGCCCGGAGAGGACGAGGCTGCTGTTATGGCCCAGGGATTCAACGCCATGCTGGATCGGCTGGATGCGCGGGACAGAGAACTGCGGGAAAGTGAAGAGCGCTATCGCCTGGTGTTTGAGAACTCGCCGGTTTCCATCTGGGAAGAGGACTTTTCTGCAGTACGGACTTTCTTTGACAGGCTCCGCGCCGATGGCATTGACGATCTTGCAGCCTACTTCGATCAGTACCCGGAGGAGATCGGCCACTGCGCTGAAATGGTATGTATTGTCGATCTTAACCGCAGCGCCGTGCTGTTACATGGCGCCGACAGCAAGGAGACGCTGCTTGCGGGATTGATCCAGACCTTTACCCCGGACTCTCTTGACGCCTTCCGGCAGGAGCTGCTCTGTCTCTGGAACGGCGATACCTGGATGATACGGGATGCCGAGGTTAAGACGCTGGCAGGGGAACCACGCCAGGTGACGGTCAACTTTTCAGTCTGCCCCGGCTATGAACAGAGCCTTGCCAAGGTACTGGTATCCTTGGTTGACATTACCGAACGCAAACGGGCAGAGGAAGAGGTTCGCCTGAATCTGGCGCAACAGATGGCACTGCTGGATGTCTACCAAAAGATGCCAACGGCACAGGTGCCTGAGATCATCGCCTTTGTGGTGGACAAATGCGTTAACCTGACCGGCAGCGCCATCGGTTTTGTCGGGATCATCAGCGACGATGACAGTTCCATGGAGACCCATCTCTGGTCCGTCAAAGTCATGGAGAGCTGCCCCATTGATAAACCGCTCCGGTTCCCGCTCCGAGATGCCGGGCTCTGGGCCGAACCGGTCAGACAGCGCCGTATGGTCATCATCAACGACTATGCAGCACCGCATCCGCTAAAAAAAGGATGCCCGGCAGGACACCTTGAACTGACCCGCTTCATGGGGGTGCCGCTGATCGACAACAACCGGGTAGTGGCGGTGGCTGGTGTGGCAAACAAACACCAGCCCTATGATGACTCGGACCACTACAAAATTTCACTGATGCTGAAGGGGATGTGGGACATCATCAAGCGGAAGCTGGCCGAAGAAGCGTTACATACACTGAATGATGAGCTTGAACAGCGGGTACATCTGCGTACCGTTGAGCTGGCAGAAAAAAACGATGAGCTGCAGCGGATGAACAAGCTGTTTGTAGGCCGTGAACTGCAGATGGTAGAGCTGAAGGAGCGGGTCAGGGGGCTGGAACAGCAGCAGTGCCGTACAAACGGCAACGGAACCTGAAAGGAGATGCCTCTGATGCAGCTGCTCAGACTGCTGGTTATTGGCGGGCTTGTGATGACAGGTATGGTCGGATCTGCATGGGGCAAGGAGTTCCGTGTCGGCGTCTTGTACTGGTCCGGTAACATCCCCGGACAGGTGGCCATGAGCAAGGGGCTGGAGGCCGAGGCCCGCAGAGTCAATGCCGACGCTGCTGCCAAAGGCAGGCCCACGGTCAAACTGGTGATCAGAACCGCTGGAGACGGCAGCAGCGGCATTGAAAACCAGATCCGCCAGATGAAGGAGTTGGTTCACGACAAGGTGGATCTGCTGATTGTCCAGCCAACCGACAATGCAGCCCTGGCTGAGCCGCTGCGTATGGCCAACCGGGCCGGTATCCCGGTGGTGGCCTACGACCAGTATATCAGCGGCGGAACCCTGGCGGCCTACCGCACCTCCGACAACTACCAGGCCGGGTATCTGGATGGCGAGTATATCGCCTCAAAGTTTCCCCGGGAAAAGCAGCTCCGCATTGTACTGGTTGAATATCCCCATGTTTCGTCCACGGTGGAGCGGGTTAACGGTTTTATTGACGCCCTTGAACAGGCGGGACAAAAATATCGGGTGCTGAAGTCATATACCGCCGTTGAACCGGTCAGCGGCGCAAAAGCCGGAGCTGCCCTGCTGAAGGACTTTCCTGCCCGCGGTTCCATAGACGTGGTCTTTACCGTGAATGACGGCGGTGGGCTGGCCGTGGTGGAAAAACTGGCCAAGGCAGGCAGAAACGAGATCATGGTGGCCACCATCGACGGTGATCCTGCCTCAGTCAAAAATATCCGCGCCGGGCGACTGACGGTGATCGACGCGGCCCAGTTCTGCGGCCCCCTTGGCGCGGAGGCGTTCAAGGCGGCCTACGCCCTGCTCAACAGGGAAAAGATTCCCTACCATGCCCTGGTGCCGGTATTCCCGATTACCAAAGAAACCCTGAAGCAGTATCCCGGCTGGATGGGGCCAATTCCGGCAGCCTTTGCAAAGCCCTGGAAAAGCCCTGTACCGCAATGGAGCGGCACCATGCGTACGGTCAAACCGTAACGATGCGTCTGTGATGAGGTAGGTCATGGTGGTCTCACGAAGTCCGATTATTGACAAGGTTGACAGAAAGCTGGCCTTCAGCTTTGGCGCCCTGGTGCTGGTGCTGATGCTGCTGGTGACCGCCACTTCAAGCTACCTGTTCATCAGACTCCAGTCACAGGAAGAGGACCGTCTGTCCGGGGCCCTGGCCCGGATTATTGCTGAATCAGTCAGCAAGGTCAGTTTTTCCGGCACCTACCACGCCCGGCTCTTTGTGGAAGAGATCGCGGCCAAGACCCCTGAAATCCACTCTGCGGCTTTGATCGCAAAAGATGGTCGGATTATTGCGCACAGCAACCCGGCCCGCAACGGTGACCTGCTGACCGGCGACGACCTCGCCCTGATCCGGCAATGCCTGGCGCAAAACAGCACAGTGGTTGGTGAACGCTACCGGAACGGCGGCAAGGAAAAGATCATTGTGCTCCCTTACGCCGGGGGGATTGACGCCGAGACCCTCGGCGTCATACGGCTGGTGGTTGATGTTGCCAAAGTACACCGTGAACAGCGGGTCGGCATTGTCACCATGGTGGTGATTGCCACCCTGCTTTCCTGCGTGGCGGTTATGCTGATTCTGCTGCTCAGCCGTTACTTCGGCTCGGCGGTCAAGGAAGTTGCCATGCAGCTGCAGGCCATCCTGGACAACTCTCCGGCCCTGATCTATGTCAAGGACCGTACCGGGCATTACCAGTTTGTCAATCAGGCCTGGTGCAACCTCTTTCAGACTGTCAACGACAACGTCAAGGGCAAGACCGATCTTGAGCTGTTTCCCGAGGAGACGGCCCGGCAATTTATGAGGAATGACCAGCTGGTTATGCAGTCCGATACGCAACTGACACTTGAAGAACAGCTGCCGATGAACGAAGAGATCCGTTACTACCACAGTATCAAGGTGGCTGTACGGGACACCAACGGCGCCACCTACGGGCTTTGCGGCATATCAACGGACATCTCGGAACGCAAAAAGGCCGAAGAAACGCTCCGGGAAAGCGAAGAGCGCCTCCAGCTTGCCACCCAGGCGGCCGGCATCGGAATCTGGGACTGGGATGTGGTCACAAACACACTGCTCTGGGACGAAAGCATGTACCGGCTCTACGGAATTCAGCGCGAAGATTTCAACGGTGCGTACGAGGCCTGGTTCCGCTGCATCCATCCCGATGATGCAGGTTTGACGGACCATGCCATCCAGGCCGCCCTGAGCGGAGAAAAGGAGTACGCCCCGGAGTTTCGCATTGTTCGGCCGGACGGCGCTGTCCGGCTTATCCAGGCCGCTGCCAAGACCTTCCGGGACCTTGACGGCAAACCGCTACGGATGATCGGCATCAATCTGGATATTACCGAGCTCAAACAAGCGGAAGAGCAGATCCGGCTGCTGAACGAACAGCTTGAACAACGGGTGCAGGAGCGCACTGCTGAACTGATGGAGCGCGGCCGTGAACTGCAGGAAAACCAGCGGGCCTTGATGAATATTGTGGATGACCTGAACCAGAAAACCGAAGAGCTTGAGCAGGCCAATACCAGGATGCAGGAACTGGATCAGCTGAAGTCGCTGTTCATTGCCTCAATGAGCCATGAGCTGCGCACCCCGCTTAATTCGATCATCGGCTTTTCCAGTATCCTGAAGGATGAGTGGCTCGGCCCGGTCAATCAGGAACAAAAAGATAATCTGGCCACCATCCTCCGTTCCGGCAAACATCTGCTCAACCTGATCAATGATGTGATCGACGTCTCAAAGATTGAGGCAGGCAAGATTGAAATCCGGTTTGAGGAATTTGACCTGTACGATCTGTTGAAGGAAGCGGTACAATATGTTGAAAATGAGATCCGCGAAAAGGGGTTGCAGCTTGAGCTGCAGTTGCTGCACTGTCAACTGCGCACCGACCGGCGCCGCTTGCTGCAAAGCGTGCTTAATCTGTTGAGCAATGCCGTCAAGTTCACCGAACAGGGCAGTGTTACCCTTTCAATGAGTGCTGAAACCGTCCAGCCGGAAAAACCGGGGTGCATTGCCATTAGCGTCACCGATACCGGCATCGGCATCTCTGAAGAGGATCTTGTCCGGCTATTCAAGCCGTTTGTACGCCTGGAGTCACCCCTGCAGACCCTGGCGCCGGGGACCGGGCTTGGGCTGTATCTGACCAAAAAGCTGATAGAAGATGTGCTGGGCGGCAGTATCTCCTGCAGCAGCACACTTGGCAAGGGAAGTACGTTTACCCTTAGAATTCAGGAGCGGTTCTATGAAAAAGGTACTGGTAGTAGAGGATAATAGTGACAACCTGCGCCTGATCAGCTACGCCCTGCGTCGCCACGGCTATGAGGTTATTGCCGCTGAAACCGGCCTGAAAGGGGTGGAATTGGCCATAGCCGAGCGTCCTTTCTTTATCCTTATGGATATCAACCTGCCGGATATTGACGGCCTGGAAGCCACCCGGCGTATCCGCAAGAGTGGCGCCAACGGCAGTATTCCGATCATCGCCATCACCTCAAACGCCATGACCGGCGATATGGACCAGGCGCTTCTTGCCGGCTGCACCGGCTACTTTGAGAAGCCGATTGACCCGCTGACCATCATGGATAAGATCCATGCCCTGCTCGGCATACCAATGTCTGATCCAAGGGGAAACGGGGGATAGCCATGCAGGTCCTGATTGTTGAAGACAACGCAAACGCCCGGAAACTGCTGCGGCTGACTCTTGAACACTACGGCTGTATCGTGATCGAGGCCCAGGACGGGCAGGATGGGCTTGAACAGGCGGTTTGCCACACCCCCGACGTCATCATCTCTGATGCCCTGATGCCGCGTATGGACGGTTTTCAGCTGATCAGGGCGGTCAAGGCCGATCCTGCGCTCTGCACCATTCCGTTTATCTTTTATTCCTCCACCTACACCGGTGAAAAGGAACATGAGCTGGCACTGTCCCTTGGGGCAGAGGCTTTCATCAACAAACCGGTTGAGCCTGCCATACTTTGGGAGCGGACCTGCGCGATCATGCAGGAGTGTGCGGCACGGCGCCAGACAGCCCCCCAACAGGTCATCAACGAGGGAGAAGAGCGGTTCCTGCGTGAGTACAGTCAGGTCGTGGCAACCAAACTGGAGGAAAAGGTCCGTGAACTGGAAGAGGCATTGGCACTACGCAAACAGGCTGAAGAGGAGTTGCGTCGCCTCAATATTGAACTGGAACAGCGGATACTCCAGGAGGTGGAAAAGAACCGGGCCAAGGATCATATTCTGGCCCACCAGGCCCGTCTGGCAGCCATGGGAGAGATGCTCAGCAATATTGCCCATCAGTGGCGACAGCCCCTGAACAACATTGCCTTGATTATTCAGAATCAGCATGCTGAATTTGCTGATGCAAGCCTGACTCAGGCCGCCAGCAACGAATATACTCAGGAATGTCTGAAGATGCTGGGGTATCTGTCCCACACCATCGACACCTTCTGCGCATTTTACCAGCCCGATTATGAGCGGCAGTCGTTCAGCCTGCTTCCAACGATCACCGAGGCGCTGGCATTGGTTCGAGACGACCTGGAAGCACGCGGCATTCAGATCAGCCTCACTACCGACCATGATCCGGTTATCAACGGGTATTGCAAAGAGTTTTCCCAGGTCCTGCTGAATGTCATCCAGAATGCCAAGGAGGCCATCCTGCTGCAACAGCCGTCGCAACCACAGATTGAAATCAGATGTTCACAGCAGAATTCCTCTGCCCTGATCAGGGTACGCGACAACGGCGGCGGCATTCCCCAGGAGATCATGCACAAGGTCTTTGATCCGTATTTTACCCGCAAGTTCAAGGCACAGGGCGTGGGAATGGGTCTCTATATGGCCAAGATGATTATTGAAAAGCATATGGGAGGGCGGATTGCGGTTACCAACTGGTCTGACGGTGCCGAGGTGTCACTGGAGCTGCCGCTGGCAGAGCCCCCCTGAAACACCGGGTATTTCCCCTGGGGTGACCAGGGGAAATACCCGGGATACTCTCTTAGCTGCTATTGCTGGCTGATTGCCAAGGCCTGATCCACATCCGCAATCAGGTCATCAATATGCTCAATCCCCACGGACAGCCGGATCAGGTCCGGACTAACCCCGGAGGAAAGCTGCTGTTCTTCCGTCAGCTGACGGTGGGTGGTGCTGGCCGGGTGCAGTACGCAGGAACGGGCATCCCCCACATGCACCACCAGGGCGATCAGTTTGCAGGCTTCCATAAACTTCTTACCTGCCGCAGCTCCGCCCTTGATACCAAAAGTCAGCACACCGCTGCAGCCTTTAGGCAGGTACTTCTGGGCCCGGGCATGGCTGGGATGGCTTTCCAGGCCAGGATAGCAGGCCCAGGAAACGGAAGGGTGCTGTTCCAGATGTTTGGCAAGTGCTAATGCATTTTCGCTGTGGCGCTGCATCCGCAGCGGCAGGGTATGCAGACCCAGGTTGAACAGAAAGGCGTTCATCGGCGCCACGGTGGCCCCCAGATCCCGCATCAGTTGTACCCGGGCCTTGACCGCATAGGCCGCCGGACCAAAGTTCTTGACGTATTCCATACCGTGGTAGCTGGCGTCCGGTTCCACCAGTTCAGGAAACTTACCGTTATCCCAGTTGAAATTGCCCCCATCCACAATCACACCACCCACGCTGGTGGCATGGCCGTCAATATACTTGGTGGCTGAATGGACAATGATGTTGGCCCCCAGTTCAAAGGGGCGGCAGAGATACGGCGTGGCCATGGTGTTATCTATAATCAACGGTACCTGCTGGGCCTTTGCAACAGCAGCGAACTTCTCAAAATCCAGCACGTTCATGCCGGGGTTACCGATGCTCTCGGCATACAGGGCGCGGGTGGTGGGCCGGAAGGCTGCTGCAATCTCCTCTGCTGAGGCATCTGGATTGACAAAGGTGACTTCAATCCCAAACTTGGGCAGGGTGGCTGAAAACAGATTGTAGGTGCCGCCATAGAGGGTGCTGGCAGAGACAATATGCTGGCCAGCCTGACAGATATTCAGGATAGCCAGCGAGATAGCTGCCTGCCCCGATGCGGTTGCCAGCGCTGCTGCGCCTCCCTCCATCTGGGCAATCTTCTGTTCAAAGGCATCAGCCGTGGGGTTGCCCAAACGGGTATAAAAGAACCCCGGCGCCTCCAGATCAAACAGCTTGGCCACATAGTCGGCACTGTCGTATTTGAAGGTGGTACTCTGCACAATCGGTACAATCCGTGGTTCGCCTGCCTTTGGCTCGTATCCGCCCTGAATTGCCAGGGTCTCAAGCTTCCAGTTCTTGTCCATTCAATAGCCTCCTTATAAAGGGATGTTTTGCATTATGCATTGCCCGACTGCATTGGTCAAGAACAACGCTTTTACAGAACTATTACATGTCTTGTTGTTTTGCTGTTGTATATGAGTAGCATCAGCAGAGCACTGGAGGGTTGATCATGGTCAAAGAATTGAAAATCGGCAAGCATACAGCAAAATTCCCGGTTATTCAGGGTGGCATGGGAGTGCGGATATCAGGTGGCAGCCTGGCCGGCCATGTGGCCAAATGCGGCGGCATCGGCCTGGTGGCAGCAGCCGGTATCGCCCTGAACAGTGATCACTACACCGGTACCAACTATTTTCAGGCCGAGACCCAGGCCTTCCAGACAGAGCTTCGCAAGGCCCGCGCCATTGCACCGGACGGCATCATCGGCGTCAACGTCATGGTGGCGCTGTCAGACTTTGAACCGCTGGTTAAATCCGCCATTGAGGCCGGAGCCCAGGTGATTGTCTGCGGTGCCGGTCTGCCGCTGTCGCTGCCTGAGCTGACAGCCCATGCCCCTGATGTTGCCCTGGTGCCGATCGCCTCGTCAGTGCGGGCTGCCCAGCTGATTGCCCGCACCTGGGAAAAACGGTACCACCGCCTGCCGGACGCCGTGGTGGTGGAAGACCCGGACACTGCCGGCGGACACCTGGGCGAGAAGATGGAGAACATCGGCAAAGGCGACTATGATCAGTACGCCACCGTACGGGGCATTAAGCAGTTTTTTCGCGATGAATACCATGTTGAAATACCGGTGATAGCCGCCGGCGGCATCTGGGATCGGGCTGATCTGGAACATGCCCTGGCCGAAGGGGCCGATGGCGTGCAGATGGCCTCCCGCTTTGTCTGCACTGAAGAATGCGATGCCGACATAGCCTTCAAACAGGCCTACCTGAACTGTAAAAAAGAAGACATCGGCCTGCTGATGTCACCGGCCGGCCTGCCGGGCCGGGCAATCCTGACCAACACCCCCAACATCCGCCAGTATGATCTGGATCACCACACCCCCTGCCGGATGGGCTGCCTGAAAAAATGTTCCTACAAGGAGTCCGGTGAGCGTTTCTGCATCGTCACCGCCCTGGACCGCGCCCAGAAGGGTGATGTGGAGACCGGCCTGGTCTTCTGCGGCACCAATGCCTGGAAGGCAGACAAGATCACCACCGTACAGGCGATCTTTGACGAGCTGTTTGGGTAACAACAGGCGATTTTCATGTCTTTTATGTCTGAATCCGTACTTTCCCTACTATCCATCACCTTGCAACAAAGATATGCCCAAAAATAAATTTTCATTCCCCCCTTGCAATTGCGGAAAGGGTGGCATCTGGATATTCGTATATCTAAATCAACACTTTTGCAGGAGCTGTTGATGAAACGTCTTATCCTGGCCTGCGCTTACCTACACCCTGCCAGCCTCCTTCTCCGACTTCACCTTCTACCGCCAGCCCTACAACCAGATCAATGTTGATACCAACGGCTCCATTTGGTTCAGCAACACCAGCTCAACCTATGCCTTCAGCCTGGGGGTCACCGGTAAAGGTCCGGTCATCAGCCCCTGGAACAACGACCTCTCCTCCTATGGTTACGGCGGTGTCTTTATCCAGCACAAAACCGATCCTGAACGGATTGTTGTGGAGTGGCAGACTGAAACCTGGGGGACCTATGGGGTCAGGCTTGTGATATTGGTATTTTAACCGTTAAAGGCCCGCTAAACCAGACTACCAGCTCCAGACCAGCGGATCATCAACTACAGCTATGACAATGCCAACCGTCTGAGTACCTTGACCAGCCCTGCCGGAGCATTCAGCTTTGGTTACAACCTGAATAACCAGCGCACCACAACACAACAGATCCTTTCGCAGCCTCAGGGCTTCCATTTGAAGTAGCGGGCGGTCTCTTCCTTGATCACCTTTGACAGAATCAGCAGGCCAATAGTGTTGGGAATGATCATCATGCCGTTCATCAGGTCAGAGAAGTTCCAGACAAACTCCAGTTTCATCATCGAACCAACCAGCACCACACAGACAAAGACCACCCGGTATGGCTTGATGGATTTGGGGCCCAGCAGGTACTCGATTGCTTTTTCGCCATAGTAGTTCCAGCCGATCAGGGTAGAACCGGCAAACAGGGCGGTTGCAATGGCCACCAGGATCACGCCGGGCTGTCCCAGTACGGCGCCGAAGCTGACGCTGGTCAACTGTCCTGCCGGAACCTTGTCAAGCCAGGCGGTACCGGTCAGGATTACCAGGGCGGTCATGCTGCAGACCACCAGGGTGTCAATGAAGGTCTGGGTCATACTGACCAGTGATTGCTTAACCGGATCATGGGTGCGGGCTGCCGCAGCGGCTATCGGGGCAGAGCCCATGCCTGATTCGTTGGAGAACACACCGCGGGCAATACCAAAGCGCATGGCTGCCGCAATGGTGGAACCGGCGAATCCGCCGCCTGCTGCTGCAGGACTAAAGGCCCCCTGAAAGATCAAGGCAAGGGCATGGGGGATTTTATCAAGACTCAGCGCCAGCACCACCAGCCCGCCGACCACGTAGCCGACGATCATAAACGGTACCAGGATTGAAGTGGCCTTACCGATGGATTTAATCCCGCCCAGGATAACCAGACCGGTCATCAGCATCAGCACCAGACCGGTTATCCAGGTATCAACATTAAAGGTGGATTTAAAGATGGTGGCCACGGCGTTGGCCTGGGTCATGTTGCCGATGCCGAAGGTGGCCAGGGCGGTAAACACCGCAAACAGCCAGCCCAAGCGGGGCAGGTTGGCCCCTTTGGCCAGATAGTACATCGGGCCGCCCCGCATGCCGTGGGGCCCTTTTTCACGATATTTGACCGCCAGCACCGCCTCGGCATATTTGGTTGCCATTCCCACCAGACCGGTCATCCACATCCAGAACACCGCCCCCGGCCCACCCAGTGATATGGCGGTTGCCACACCAACGATGTTGCCGATACCCACGGTTGCTGCCAGTGCCGTCATCAGGGCCGCAAAGTGGCTGATGTCACCGTCAGCGGCATGTTCCTTCTGCCAGATCAGCCGAAAGGCATGGGGCAGTGCGGTAAACTGCACACCACGCAGGATAACCGTCAGATACAGACCAGTGCCGACCAGCAGTGCCAGTATCGGCGGTCCCCAGACAAAATTGGACAACGTGGCTATCACGGCTTCAATGGTCTGCATCGGGTCTCCCTGCGCGTTGTGAATTGCCCGTTTGCTGGCCGGGCTGGTTGCAGCGCGGCGCTACGGTAGCGCAACTGGCTGAAAAAATCAGGTAAAAACTGCTGTATCTGGTGAATGGTGGGGAGTATTAGTGCTTTTTTGCGGGATTGAGACGTACTGAAGTGGAATCGGGATTATCCTTTGAGGCTGACAGTGGCCTCTCTGATGGCTTCTGCAGCTGCCTGATAGGCTTGCAGTTGTAAGGCCGCCTGGGTGCCGGGGTCGTTGGGTTTCTGCAGTTTACGCTCCAGCATCTGCTTTACGGATTGGAACAGTTGCTTCAGTTTTTCAAGTTCTTCGTGATCAGCACGATCTGCAGCATTTTCCGCTTTACTTTGATTAGCCCGCTCAAGGGCGCTGTTGCCCTTGTCGCTGGAGTCTTTATCCTTTGCTTCGTCTGTTTCACTACCTGTTTCAGGCTGCTGGGTATTACTGCTATCCGGTGCTGTTTCTGCGGCTGCCTCTGCCGTAGCAGCCTCGGCCTGACCGGCAGAACCGGTGGCTGTTGCCGTTTCTATGCTTGTTCCGGCTGCTGTTGCTAAACCACCACTACCGTCTTTCAGCGCGCCGATCTGTGCTGCAATCTGTTTCAGCTCGGCCTTAAGTGATTTTGCTGCAGAAGCGCTCATGAACGGGATCATCTGCTTCAGCATTTTCAAGCGTTCCTTCAGCATCTTGATCTTTTCAGCCTTGCTCTGACGGTCTGATGTCTTCTTATCCGGCATCTGCTTCAGGGCTTCCCGCGCATCTGCCAGTCGCTTGATCTGCTGCTCGTAATGGGCATCCGTTTGGCTTGAACCGGTACGGTCGATGCCTTTAAAAAAGGCCCGTTCGGTCTTGCTGAGCGGTACATTGTACCGGTTGAGCAGTGACATGAGTTCCATGGGGCGCCCCGACAGTAAGCTGGATAGAATACTTATCGGCAGATGGTGCTGTTACATGTACTGCGTCACAAAAAAAGAAACGGACCGACTGACTGGCCGGACCGTAGGGACGTGATGCGCGATAGTGGTGCTACTTGTACAGCTTCACCCGTTCTGAAACCGGTTGGAACTCTTTGGCTCCCGGCTGTCCGGCTGGTTTGCCAAACGGCATCTGGGCGATCAATTTCCAGGATGGTGGAATATCCCAGGCCGCCTTGACAGCATCGTCAATCACCGGGTTGTAATGCTGTAATGAGGCGCCCCAGCCCTGCAGCTCCAGCGAGGTCCAGATCGCAAGCTGCAGCATGCCTGAAGACTGCAGTGACCAGAGCGGAAAGTTGTCACGGTAGGTCGGGAATTGCTGCTGCAGCCCTTCAACCACCTGCATATCCTCAAAATAGAGGATCGTACCGTAGCCGCTGAGAAATGAATTGTTGATCTTCTCTTCAGTTGTCTGAAAGCTCTCCGATGGTACGATCTTTTGCAGCTCTGCTTTGGTAAGGTTCCACAGACGGTCATGCTGCGGTCCCAGCAGGATCACCACCCTGGCGCTTTGAGAGTTGAACGATGACGGCACATGCAGCACTGCCTGCTCAACCAGATCTCTGATCTGATCATCACTGCATGCCGGTTCTTTACAGAGGGCGTAATAGGTCCTTCTATTTTTCAGGGCGTCAATAAATGAGGTTGTCATGACGGTTCTCCTTTGCCTGAAATAGCTTGCACATACACCTGATACAGGTGCGGCGGCATTGTCTTCAGCTACTTACAGGCTATATTCTACAACCAAATCAGTCAAGTTAAATGAGGGCTAACCGCCAATAGCAGATTTCTGAAAAACAGCTTGACTTGCTAGACTGGTCGGTCTAGTTTGCACCCCATGGACAAGAAAAATACCCGCAGCGATATTATCAGAATCGGTACTGAACTGATCTCCCGTCAGGGCTACAACGCCACCGGCATTGAAATGGTGCTGAAGGAAGCCGGAGTTCCCAAGGGCTCGTTGTACCACTACTTCAAGAGCAAAGAGTAGTTTGGCCTGGCGGTGATGGATGTCTTTGCCGATTATTACAGCCAGCGGATGACCGCGCTGCTGCAGGATGCGGCCCTGTCTCCGTTAACCCGTATCCGCACCTTGCTGCAAGGCTCCCTTGAACGTTTCAGCCGTAACCAGTGCAGCAAAGGTTGTCTGATCGGCAACCTGGGGCAGGAGATGGCTGACCAGAATGAGCGTTTTCGCGCCCGGCTGGATGAGATCTTTGACGACTGGCGCAAGCTGCTTGCCGGTTGTCTGGCTGAAGCTCAGACCGCTAAAGAGCTGGATAGCCGTCTTGATGCCGAGGCGTTGGCCTCCTTTATCCTGTCCGGCTGGGAAGGGGCGATCCTGCGGGCCAAGGTCATGAAATCGCCGCAACCACTGCAGGATTTTATTGAGATACTTTTTGCCGTGACCCTGCGTTAAAAAATTTACCCTTAAACTAGACGACCGGTCTAGTTTAAGACAAAGGAGAGCGCACTATGGATTCCTACACAACATTCAAGGCCCTGGTTGTTACGAAAGGTGAAGACAAACAGTTCACACGGGCTATTCAGGAACGGAGAATTGCCGACCTGCCGCCTGGTGATCTGCTGGTAAAGGTGCACTACTCATCGCTTAATTACAAAGACGCCCTGTCTGCCACCGGCCACCCCGGAGTGACCCGCCAGTTTCCCCACACACCGGGAATTGACGCCGCCGGTGAGGTTGTCAGTTGCGCAAGTGGCAGGTTTTCTCCGGGCCAGCAGGTTCTGGTTACCGGCTATGACCTGGGGATGGAGACTGACGGCGGCTGGGGCGGTTATATCCGCATACCTGCTGAATGGGCCGTAGCGTTGCCTGCCGGTCTTGATCTGCGGGAGAGTATGGTGATCGGCACTGCCGGATTTACCGCTGGCCTGTCGGTGCTGAAGCTGGAACAGGCCGGTGTCAAACCGGGCAATGGTGATGTTCTGGTCACCGGTGCCACCGGTGGAGTCGGCAGTATTGCGGTAGCCATCCTTGCCAAGGCTGGCTACCGGGTGGTGGCTGCCACCGGCAAGCATGCTGATGAAGCCTTCCTGCGTAGCCTGGGTGCAGCAGAGGTGATCAGCCGCGAACAGCTTACCGAAGGGGGAGATCGCCCCATGCTGAAAGAACGCTGGACCGGTGTGGTGGATGTGGTTGGTGGCGAGATGCTGGTTGCAGCGCTGAAATCAACCCGCTACGGCGGAGCGGTCACCTGTTGCGGACTGGTGGGATCGACCGATCTCGCCATGAATATCTATCCCTTTATTTTACGGGGTGTCAGCCTGATCGGCATTGATTCAGTCAACTGCCCGATGGAACCACGTCTGCAGGTCTGGGAACGGCTTGCCGGGGCATGGCGCCCGGAACATCTGGCAACGGTTGCAAACGAGGTAACGCTGGAAGGACTTGAAGAAAAACTGCAGGACATCCTGCAGGGCAAGATACGGGGACGTGTGGTGGTCTCATTGCCATAGTCACCTGTAACCTGTCAGCGTCCGAGAACTACTTATTCATTTTGGCGATCAGGTTGGCACGAAACCCAACCACCCCCAACCCCTCCTTAGTAAGGAGGGGAGCTCATTCCCCCTCCTATTTTAGGAGGGGCCAGGGGTGGTAAGGTGTCAACTTGAATGCGATTGGGAATTAACAGATACCGGAGGAACACCATGAAGATTGTCACCCTGTTGGGAAGTCCCCGTACCAACGGCAACAGCGCCACCATTGCCCAACATTTTATGCAAACAGCGGCAGGGCTGGGGGCTGAGATTCAAAGCTTTGAGCTGAACCGCCTGACCTACCGTGGCTGTCAGGCCTGCTATGCCTGCAAAAAGGAGCGCGAAGACTGTGTGCTGAACGATGACCTGAGCCAAGTGCTGGCAGCGGTGCAGGCTGCCGATCTGGTGGTGCTGGCCTCGCCGGTCTACTACGGTGACATCACCACGCAGCTCAAGGGGTTCATTGACCGCAGCTATTCCTATCTGGTGCCGGACTACCTGACCAATCCGCAGCCCAGTCGGCTTTCTGCCAAAAAACTGGTCTTTATCCAGACCCAGGGCCAACCGGAAGAGAGCATGTTTGCGGATATCTTCCCGCGTTACGACTTTTTCCTCAAGTGGATGGGCTTTACGGAGACCAGCCTGATCCGGGCCTGCGGTATCGGACCAGCCTCTGTGGATGCCGTGCCTGAGCATGTCCTGCAGCAGGCCGAAGCGGTGGCACGTCAGCTTATGGCCAGCTAACGTTCAATCATTTCTGAGACAAATTACATTGTACAAGGAGGCAGTCTATGGAGACCCTGGAAGCGATCAAGACCCGCAGAAGTATCCGTAAGTTTTCCGATCAACCGGTTGAGCCGGAAAAGCTGCAGACCGTACTGGAGGCGGTGCAACAGGCCCCCTCCTGGTCAAACAGGCAGTGCTGGAGCCTGGTGGTGGTGCAGGATCAGGAGGTGCGCACCAGAATCAGTGAGTTGTCCTTTGTGGAATCATTCTTTGCCACCTACGGCTACAAGAGCAACCCGGCCCAGAAGGGGCTGGCCCAGGCGCCAGTCGTGCTGGTGGCCTGCGCCGACCCGCAGCAGTCCGGTGACCTGCGTGGTGAGCAGTACTACATGGCCGACCTGGGCATTGCCACCCAGAACCTGATGCTGGCTGCCCATGACCTGGGGCTGGGCACGGTCTTTGTGGGGGTGTTCGATGAGGAGCAGCTCAAGGCCCTGTTGGGGGTTCCGCCCAACATCCGTATTGTGGGTCTGTTCCCGCTGGGCTACCCGGCCACTGAGGTCAAGGGCGGTCCGCCCCGCAAGCCGCTCAGTGAGTTTGTACATTACGGAACATGGTAATCCTTCGTTTGGTCAGCTAGGTGGTGATTCCGATTCCAGTTCAAGGATGATAGCAAGGCGGCGAGGAATCCGGCGACGCAGGTGTACACGCAGTACATCGAGGAGCCGGAGACGAGCCAACGAAGATTGCGCCTTGAAATGGAATCGGAATGAGAGGGATCTATGGATGCTGTCACACAGATTGAAGAGATCATTCGCAACTTCTGGGCCTCTGACCCCAGCAACAGCCTGCACCTTGCAAGCGGTGAAAAGGCTTGGCTAGAACCACAGCTGGCGATAGCGCGGGGAGACGATCCCCTGTTTCTGCGCAACAAAGAGCTGATCGGCTCCTTTCTCTGGACCCCGCAAGAGGCCTATGCCCTGGCATTCCCTGAAGCGCCGGTGGCCGCTGAAGAACTGCGGGTAATCAGCTATATCCTACCCCAGACACCGGAAACCCGTGCTGATCAGCGTCAGGAAACCACGGTGCCGGCTGAACGCTGGGCCCGCTCACGTTTTCATGGAGAAGAGTTCAACTGCGAACTGCGTCTGCACCTGGCAGCAGCACTCACCCAGCTCGGCTACCCGTCTGTGGCGCCGGAGCGGCTGCCCGGCTTTGCTTACCGCACATCAGAACGTTTTGGTCTGGCTTCCAACTGGTCAGAACGGCACGTTGCCTTTGTGGCCGGACACGGCACCTTTGGTCTTTCAGATGCCCTGATTACCCGTTGGGGCAAGGCAGTACGCTTTGGCTCGGTGGTTGCGCGCATCAACCTGCCGGTTACCCCACGGGCATACGGCGATGATCATCACGCCTGGTGCCTCTGGTATGCCAAAGGCAGCTGCGGCGCCTGTGCCAAACGCTGTCCAATTGATGCCATCACAACAGCTGCGGGGCATGATAAACAGGCCTGTTTTACCTACATCCGTGAGACAACAGCCCCCTATGCAACCGCAACCTACGGCACCGGGGCGACACCCTGCGGCCTGTGCCAGGTCAAGATCCCGTGTGAGGCACGGGTGCCGGTTGCACTGCAGTGACAAGCCACAGATTTTATACTTAAGCCACAAGGAAAGGGAGATGAGATGACAACCACGGCACAAAACTACAGCGCAGACCATATCGGCCCGTTTGAAGAACTGCTGAACAAGGATTTCATGGGCTTTCACGGTAAATATTTCATCGGCAAGGAACTGGGCCTGACCGGCTGCGAGGTCTCCCTCAACCGTCTGCCGGCCGGCAAGTCGATGCCGTTTATCCACAGTCACAAGAAGAATGAGGAACTGTATATCGTGTTACGGGGCAGCGGTATGTTTTACGTGGATGGCGATGAATTTCCGATTCAGGAAGGCAGCCTGGTCCGGGTGGCACCGGAGGGGGAACGGGGCTGGAAGGCCGGGGACGAGGATCTGTACTTCATCTGCATCCAGGCCGAGGCGGGCAGCCTGAGTCAGGCCACGCTGGAAGACGGCAAGCGTCACGACACCAAGGCGTCATGGATGCAGAAGTAGCTTGCCGTCTATATTATGAGCAAAGGATGTGACACCATGCCTCGCTTACACCTGTACGCAGTGCTGCTGCTACTGATCTGTGTTGTAACACCTGCCAGGGCCGAAGATGCCGCACTTGCCAGGCTGTTCAGTGATCGCAAGGTCAGCGGCACCCTCCTGATCGCCAACCTGAAGGGTAACGCCCTGTACCTGCATGACGAGGCCCGCGCCAACACGCCGCTTCTGCCCGCCTCCACCTTCAAGATCCCCAACACCCTGATCGCCCTTGATGAAGGGGTAATCACTGAACAGGAACTACTGAAATGGGATGGCACAGACAGAGGGCTGGCGGCCTGGAACCGGGATCAGACCCTGACCAGTGCCTTCAAAAACTCCTGCGTCTGGTGTTATCAGGAGCTGGCACAGCGGATCGGCATTGCACGCTACCGGCAGTGGCTGAAAAAGATCGACTACGGTAATGCCGATCCCGGGCCGGGGCTGACCAGCTTCTGGCTGTCCGGTGATCTGCGGATCAGCGCGGTGCAGCAGATGCTGTTTCTGCATAAGCTCTACAAGCGAGAGCTGCCGTTCAAGGCAAGCTCCTACGATGCCCTGGCCAGGATCATGCTGGTGGAGGAAAAGCCCGGCTACCGCCTGTACGCCAAGACCGGCTGGGCAGGTTACGGAGAAAAAAACACGCCGCAAACCGGCTGGTATGTGGGCTATGTTGAAACCGGCACTGATGTCTGGTTTTTTGCCCTGAACATGGCTATAACCAAACCGGCAGAGGGGGCTTACCGTCAGCAGATAGTGATGGAGGCGCTGAAGCTGAAGGGGATTTTCTGACCGCAACACAGGAGGATACGATGATGATTGATCAGGCCTTTGCTCACAGCTTTGCCAATGCATGGATAGAAGCCTGGAACAACCACGATCTGGAGCAGGTGCTCAGCCACTATGCTGATGATTTTGAGATGCATTCGCCGGTAATTGCCCAGATTGTGGGTGAACCATCCGGCATGCTGCAGGGCAAGCAGGCGGTGGGCGCTTACTGG
>DAIQQT010000355.1:0-3316 GCA_036786685.1 Trichlorobacter sp. | reverse complement strand
TGAAAGCAAAAAAACACCTGCCAGCAAGGCTATAAGGGGAGCTGTCGTTCGTATTGCGGATTATCTCGTCTGTTCAATGGTGGATAAGACCTCGGAATGCCTTGCGGAATTTGGCGCGGCTGAAGACCGTAGAAAAGCTAAAACACGTGATTCTATTGGCTTGGATGAGTAGTCGCTAGGCATGTTTGTCGGTATTCTCATTTGTTCTAGGTACCACCCCCCGACTCTGCCGGGGGATGCGTACTTACCACCATCCAAAAGATAGGAGAAAATAATTGTGGCCAAAAATTCAATGGTTTATGTTGGAAGTGTAAACGAAATGGAAAACAAAACTACTTATTACATCTCACAAGGCTATATTGTCGCTAACCGGAATTCAGATAGCGTTATTCTGACTAAGAGGAAACAGTTTAGCATACTGATGGCAATTATTGGTTTCTTCCTTGCGGTATTTCCGTTGATTATCTACATCATAATTTACCTGTTTCAGTCAGACAAGATGGTTGAAATTCGGGTGTCACAAACAGCTGGATAGACTGTCTTTACGGGTTGCCTTGTGCGGCCCGTTTTTTAGTTCGATTGTAGCTCTACATTGTTGCAGGCGACAGCAAAGGCCAAGACAGGAAACGAAAAATCCATGCCAGCACAACATACGCAACAATCAACCCCAACTGTCCTGGTGGTGGATGACAATATGTTGATCCGGCTCATGGTTACCAACATTCTGAACGATCATGGTATGCGCGCCCTGCCTGCTGCCTGTGCAAAAGAAGCGCTTGCCATTATGGATGAGCTTGATGCTGACCCACACTTGCTTATCAGTGATATCTCAATGCCCGGCATGTCGGGGATAGAAATGGCAAAAATTGCGGAAGGACGTTGCCCTGGCTTAAAGGTTCTGTTCATCAGCAGCAGGCCGGAGTTGCATGATGATGTGCAAGAGTGGGGCGTTACCAATAACCGTTTGTTGCGAAAGCCGTTTCAGCGTACAGTCCTGCTTGACTGCGTTACTGAAATGCTGGAATTGTGATGGGTGCTACAAATGAAAGGCCCATTTATGAAAAAAATTTCCGCTGTGCTCTTGTTTCTGTTGCTGCTGATTACTGCGGGGTGTTACATCCCGGAGCAGTTTGACGCAAAGATACTGATTAACAAGGATGGCAGCTACAGTTTTACCTACGATGGCACCTTAACAAACTGGCTGGTGCTGGCTGCTGCCAAGGACAAGGCGCTGACTGCCAAGGATGAGGCCGACCTGAAGAAGAGCGTCTCTGAGCTGTCTCAAATTCCAGAGTTTAAAAAGGTAGAGTACCAGGGCAAAGGCCGTTACAAGGTGCTGGTACAAAAGGCATGCAAGAAGGGGGAACCGTACCATTTCCTTTCACATGATCTTGATTACATCTCGATTGTGCCCAAACCTGACGGCACGCTGGAAGTGCGTTCCTTTAGTCCTTCGGCAAAAGACCTGAAAGAGCTGAAGCAGATGGGTGCTAAGATTGACGGCAAGCTGCTGGTAAAACCGCCACGAGGGATGAAGGTGGTGCAGACCAACGCGCAGGGTAAGCCGAAGTTCTTTGGACTGATTGGTGGCTATACTTGGCAGATAAAAAAGCCGGATGATGCACCGTTTATTGTACTGAAACCGTAATTGCCAATAACCTGTCGGGCCGCCCTGTGCGGCCCGAAACCGTACTTACACAATCCTGATGCCGGTTCTGGTGATTTCCTCAACCAGTGCGCCACCGGATACAAAACCGGCAGGGGAGAACGGTATCGGTTCCAGTCTGCTGTCAATAGTCCGGCGGAATGGGATGATCCGGCGACGATCATCAAAACGGTCACCGGTAAAGGAACCTGAAATTAAGGCAATGTCTATATCACTTTCTTCTCGGGCAGTGCCTTTGACAAAGGAGCCAAACAGGATTGCTTGCTCTACGGGTATTCCGTGTTGTTTCAGTTCAAGCAGGTATTTCTTGATGATTTCAATTACTGCATCTGTTGAAGTAGCCATGCTTTGAACTCCGCAATCTTGTTCAGGTGGTGTTCGGTAAATTCAAGGGTACATTTTTTGTAGAAAGAAAACTTTTCGTCCGGGTATCTGGCTTCAAGATTAAAATCGGTTACAATCTCAAGAAGTTCAAGCTGCTCCGAGGCAAGATCGAGTGCTGTTTTTTCTGCAAGATAGGTCAGGCGGTGGGTAAATGGCGGCACTTGATCATGACGATGTACAAAAAGACCTTTCAGGATCTTTTCGAGTGTCAGGTGCGCCAGAAACAGGGCATGGGAGTAGTCTTTCTTCTCGAACAAATGACCGGTTACAATCCAGTCATGTTCAGCAGATGTCAGCCAATAGGTGACCTTCTCGTCTTTTGTCATTCCAGCTCCAGTACCCCTGTTTGTCGCTGTAACTATTCATCACCTAAAAGAAAAAGTCAATATTACGAATGTCGGCTCAATTTGACAGAGCAGGAATAGATCTTATGCAGATCAACTTTGATGCCATACCGCTTTTTGCCAGCTTAAGCCGGCTTGATCGCGCCCGCTTAATCCCCAACTGCGCTGTGATTGCCTTTAATGCAGGTGAGGCAATTGTGAAACAGGGTGAGCGGGGTGACAGCCTTTTCGTTCTGATCAGCGGATCAGCCAGGGTGGTACGGCAGCAGCAGGACGGATGTGAAGTTCTGGTGGCCCGCCTGGGGCAGGGTGAGTGCTTTGGCGAGGTGGCACTGTTAACCGGTGAACAGCGTACCGCTGATGTGCTTGCCGAGGCAACCGGAACCACAGTGTTAAAGCTTTCTCGTGATCGGTTTACTCAGTTGATGAAGCAGCATAATGATCTGGCCCAACGGATGGCGCGGCTGCTGGCAGAACGGGTCAGTCGCACAACCTGCCATGTGAGTAACGGACACAACACAGATGAACATCTGCCGCTGGAGGATATGCTTCTTCCACAGGATTCCTGTGACAAACTGCCGTCATCATCCGGCCTGACAGCTGGTTGGAGCCTGGGGATGGCGGTGCGCAACCGCCGCTTTATCTGTATTGCATTGGCGCTGCTGTTGTTTGCGGTGAGTGGCCCGCTTTTAAACAAAGCCGGTATGCCGCTGCAACGGCTGATCTTGCTG
This sequence comes from Trichlorobacter sp., assembly GCA_036786685.1. GTDB lineage: Bacteria > Desulfobacterota > Desulfuromonadia > Geobacterales > Pseudopelobacteraceae > Trichlorobacter. The sequence continues at coordinate 191 of DAIQQT010000355.1, read as the reverse complement.
GAATTGCTGCTGGGGGCCACCATTACCTGGGCGCTGGATGCCTTTAACTACCATGCCGTGGCCCTGGCCTTGCCGCTGGCTGCGGTGCTGTTTGGGGCTGCTACCCCCAAGGAAGCCTTTGCCGGTTTTTCCCATCCTTCATGGTTTCTGGTGCTGGGGGTGTTTGCCATCTCTGCCGCTATTTCCCGCAC
>DAIQQT010000354.1:0-3319 GCA_036786685.1 Trichlorobacter sp. | reverse complement strand
CCCCGGACGGGACTTTAACCCGTTAGATAGTCAACTGTTACTGCGTACGGACACTTCCCATATTTCAACTCGAAGGCGGCCATTCGGCCGCCTTCGTTGTGCAAGAAACTTATCTCCCCACCGAGTACCACGTCCCCTTACCGGTGCCATGTTGTTGCAGGTACCCCTGCTGAACCAGTTGACGCAGGTGCAGCTTGACGGTATTGCGATTGGCGGACAGGAGGGTTACGGCATCGGCAATGGTGATCCTGCCGCGCTCCCTGGCGATTGCCAGCATCTTCTCCTCCAGCGGCGCCAGCTTCTCCAGCAACTGTTCGCGCTCAATCTTACCGAGCAGGATATCTTTCTGCTTTTTCAGGCTGGTCAGGAAAAAACGCAGCCATTCATCCAGATTCTCCCCACTGCTGCGGATCAACTTCTGTGATGCCCGTAGCGCCCGGTAATAGCCATCCTTGTTTTCCTCCTCGATCCGCTCCAGTGAACTGCAGGGCACATAACGGTAGCCGCTTTGCAGGAGCAACAAGGTGGTCAGGATGCGGGATAGACGGCCATTGCCGTCCTGGAACGGGTGGATAGCCAGAAAGTGAACAACAAACGCGCCGATTATCAGCAGCGGATGCAGCTCTTTCTCCCGCAGGGCGATTATTGTTGCGCTGACCAGTTCAGCCAGCAGCCGCGGGGTGTCAAAAGGGGACGCTGTCTCAAAAATAACACCGATACTTTTGCCATCGGCATCAAAGGCCTCCACGTTGTTAGGCAGCGTCTTGTACTCGCCCCGGTGAGCACTATCTTTGCTGCTGTACTTCAGGGTAATGCCGTGGAGCTGTTTGATGTGGTTCTCGGTAAAGGGGATATGCTCCCATGCATCATGGATCGTATTCATCGCCTCGGCGTAACCGGCAACTTCCTCTTCATCACGGGAACGGAACGATTGCATTTCCAGATTAGCCAGGAGCGTTTCAACCTGGAGATCAGACAGTCTGGCCCCCTCAATTCTGGTGGATGATCCAACGGATTCAATGGTTGCCACACGTTTAAGCGAACCGAGCTTGTCAGGAGCCAGCCGACCGAGCAGGTCCCAGCGCCCCTTGAATTCATCAAGTTCGGCGATAAGGTTCAGTGTCTGGGTAGTAATGGTAATTGAAGATGTTTTGATCATTGTTTTGTGCCCTCACCCAAAACAATACCCTTAAATACCCGTAAATGCAAGCGGCGTTACCCATATACATACCCACAAATACCCTTATTGTTTTTAGCAGAAGCATACTCATCAAGCAGAGCCGCTTATTTTTCCAACAGCGCCTGCCTTTTCCCAAGACGACAAAAGGCCGGGGTTCCCCGGCCTTCTCAGCTACTATATAAGTCATGTTACTTATTCTTCTTCTTACGCTGGTTCGGGTCCAGCTCCTTCTTGCGCAGACGGACCGAGGTGGGGGTTACCTCCACCAGCTCATCATCATCAATAAATTCAAGGGCCTGCTCCAGGGTCATGCTGCGGGGCGGGGTCAGCTTGATGGCATCATCGGAACCGGAGGCCCGCACGTTGGTCAGCTTTTTACCCCGGCAGGCGTTCACTTCCAGGTCATTATCACGGGCATGTTCGCCAATGATCATACCGCCGTAGACCTCAACACCGGCACCGATGAACAGGGTGCCGCGGGGTTGCAGGGCATCCAGGGAATAAGCGGTGGTCTCACCATGCTCCATGGCGATCAGTACGCCGTTTTTACGACCGGGGATATCTCCCTTGTAGGGGGCATACTCATGGAAGGTATGGGTCATGACAGCGGTACCACGGGTGTCGGTCAGCACCTCACCCCGCAGGCCGATCAGACCACGGGCAGGCACGACAAATTCCAGACGGACCATCTCACCCATCGGGTGCATGGCCACCATCTCACCTTTACGTGGCCCCATCTTCTCGATGATTGCGCCCTGGAATTCAGAGGCCACGTCAACCACCAGATATTCCATCGGCTCCATCTTGACGCCGTCTTTTTCACGGACAATAACCTCTGGCTTGGAAACTGCCAGCTCAAACCCTTCCCGACGCATATTTTCGATCAGGATCGAAAGGTGCAGCTCACCACGACCGGAGATCTTGAAGGTATCAGGGGAATCGGTATCTTCTACCCGCAGTGAGACGTTGGTACGCAGTTCTTTGGTCAGGCGCTCACGGATGTTACGGGAGGTAACCCATTTCCCTTCACGACCGGCAAAGGGGGAGGTGTTCACGATGAAGTTCATGGCCAGGGTCGGCTCATCAATGGAGACGTAGGGTACGGCCACCGGATTCTCAGCCGAGGCCAGGGTCTCACCGATGCTGACATCATCAAAACCGGCCACGGTAACGATATCGCCGGTACCGGCCTCCTGGATCTCCACCTGCTTCAAGCCTTCATAGCCCAGCAGCTTGGTGATCCGGCTACGGCTGATTGTGCCGTCCTGCTTGATCATGGCCACGGTCTCACCGGCCTTGACCTGGCCGTTGAAGATCCGGCCCGTGGCGATCCGGCCGATATACTCGTTATAGTCGATATTGGCGATCAGCATCTGGAACGGCGCGTTTGCATCACCCTTGGGAGGCCGTACATTGGATTCAACCACGGCAAACAGCGGTTCCATACTGTTTGATTCCACATTCACATCCAGTTTGGCATAGCCCATCTTGGCGCTGGTGTAGACCACCGGAAAGTCAAGCTGTTCGTCACTGGCTTCCAACTCGCAAAACAGGTCAAAGACCATGTTCAGAACTTCATCGGGACGTGAACCGGGACGGTCGATCTTGTTGATGACCACGATCGGCTTCAACCCCAGATCAAGGGATTTCTTCAACACAAAACGGGTCTGGGGCATGGGGCCGTCAAGGGCATCCACCAGCAAAAGCACCGAGTCAACCATCTTCAAGACCCGCTCCACCTCGCCGCCAAAGTCGGCGTGGCCCGGGGTATCTACAATATTGATCTTGTACTGGCCGTGATGAATGGAAAGGTTCTTGGCCAGAATGGTGATGCCCCGCTCTTTTTCAAGGTCGTTGCTGTCCATGACCCGCTCGGTAATGGCTTCATGTTCCCGGTACACACCGGCATGTTTCAACATGGCGTCAACCAGGGTAGTCTTGCCGTGGTCAACGTGGGCGATAATGGCAATGTTACGGATACGTTCCTGCATGGGGTGTTCTCCTCGAACAAAAATAAACGGACGGGCATGAAGCCCGTCCGATGCAGTACACTTATTACAGAATTTCGCTATTTAGGCAAGGGGTTTATAGAGGTACATCAGAGTGGACGATAGGCATCGTCGGTTTCTGATTTAAGCC
>DAIQQT010000353.1:0-3326 GCA_036786685.1 Trichlorobacter sp. | reverse complement strand
CTCTCCCCTGGCCTGCTGCACCGCCTGATTCCTCTGGCTGCTGGGATTTGTCCCTTCTGCAACCAGCAGTTCACAGTGGTCAGACAGCCAACCCAGCGATGCTATCCGGCCTGCTGCCTGCGGTACCAGGCCCGGTTTGATCGGTATGACGACGGAGATGGTCAGCAATGCAGCCCCACAAACAGAAAAAACCGGGTGAACCCGGTTTTTTCAAGCAGTATCAAGCAATGAAAACTAGTTTAAACTACCATAGCTATGCAGACCTGACAACAACAGGTTTACTCCCAAATAGCAGAAGATGGTGGCAGCAAAACCGATAATTGAAAGCCAGGCAGCCCGCTTGCCAACCCACCCCTTGGTGAAACGGGCATGCAGGAAGGCGGCGTAGATGAACCAGACAATCAGCGACCAGGTCTCTTTGGGATCCCAGCTCCAGTAGGTACCCCAGGCATAGTTAGCCCAGGCAGCACCGGTGATAATCCCCAGAGTCAAAAGCGGAAAGCCGACCATGATCGCCTTGTAGTTCAGATCATCCAGCACCCTGGTGGGAGGAAACTGTGACATCAATCCACCAGCTGCCTCGTTCCCTTTTTCTTCGCTCCTGGCCTTGATCAGGTACATGATTGAGACCCCGCAGGCCACGGCAAAGGCGGCATAGCCCAGAAAGCAGGTAATAACGTGATACAGTAACCAGTTACTTTGCAGCGCCGGCATCAGCGGATTGATATCAGCAGGCAGATAGAGCTGTGCCCAAGCCATACCAAGCAACGCAAACGGCATTACAAAGGCACCAATGATCCGATAGCGGTACTTGAGATCAATAATGCCGAAGATCAGCACGATGCTCCAGGCAAAAAAGACGACAGATTCATAGAGGTTAGACATAGGTGCATGGCCCAGCCCCATATCATAGGATTCTTTCCAACGCAGGCCGATTGCAACCGTTTGAACAGTAAAGCCAATCCAGGCCAAGGCAGACCCAACCAGACCAACCCCCTTGTTGCGACTGGCAAGAAAACCGATAAAGGCCAAGGTTGAAGCCATATAGAAGATTGTGGTGGCATTAAAAAGTTTTGCACTCAACATTACGTATTTTCCTCCACTTAGATGTTCTGTTTCTGGAGTTCTTCGGCCAAAGCCTCAAACTCGGTCAGGAATGCCGGTTGATTCTTGCTGGCATTACCATAGATACGCGCATAGCCATGCTGCACCACAATCCAGACCCGCTTATGGGACATGAAGAAGGCGATGCAGAGGCCAAGACACATCATTATACAGCCGATCCAGACGACCCAGACACCGGGATCCTTGTTAACCTGCAGACCGGTATACATCCGGGCGTCGGTTCCAACAAAAGCAAAGATCAAGCTATCTCCACGCAGATCATCCAGTGCTGGATTGTTTTTGAATACCTTGAAAAACTTCGGTTCCGCACCTTTATCACTCACACTCAAAACTGCAGCCGTACCCTCACCCGGATTGTCGGTCAGATCGACAATTGAGGCAAGACGTCCATCAGCCAAACGGGTCTGCATACCCGGACGCAGCGCAATCTGATCAGTCTTACCGGTTGTACGGTTTTTGACCGTAAAGAAAAAGGTACTGGGGTTATTAGCCTGGCCATAGCTGGACTGATAAAAGGTGATTCCCTTGTAACTAAGCGGCTCGTTCACCACCACCCGGGCATGCTTGTAGCCAGGCACCTCTTTACCATTTTCAGTCAGCGTCAGAATACTCTTGAACTCTTTCGGCATCTGGCTTGGGCCGCCACCGCCAGGAGCATCATAAAAGGAAACGGTAAACTGGTCGCACTTGACCTCAAAACCAAGGGCAACATCTTTTCCATTACGGGCCTTGATGGTGTTGATCGTCTCACCTTCAACAATTGCCACAAACCCCTTGTAGCCCCAAAGGTTTCCAATAATGGTTCCAGCCATGATCACCAGAATACTGAAGTGAACAACATAGACTCCAAGACGGCACCAGGCATTTTTCTGGGCAAAAAGGTGATAGTGATTGCCGACCTGGGTGATGGTGGGCGACGAAAAATGGGCCGAAAGAAATGCAGAGAGTTTATCCCGTGAATCGTCCAGAGAACCGCTCAGCTTCAGATCCTTGCTTGGAAAAATTTTCTGCTGGGTTTCAGACAGGATTGTGGCCGGTTCAGAGACAAATTTAAAGACATGGGGCAAGCGCTTGATGGAACAGGCGATAAGGTTTACGCTGAACAGCGCCAGCAACGCCAAAAACCACCAGGAATGGTACATATCAAAAAAGCCAAGCCTCTCATACAGCAGCTTGCGGCCTGCGCTAATGGTACCCCAATAACGTTCATCAATATTCGGATACTGAGGAATAACGGTTCCGATGATTGAGGTGATAGCCAGGGTAATCAGCACAAAGAGGGTAAGCTTGAGTGAACAAAAGAAATCCCAGGTCTGTTGCACGAAACCACGCTGATTGGTACTCACTGAAAGCTCCATTAAATCCGTGTTAATAACGCAAGATAAGGAAAGTTGAATTCACGACCATTTCTGTATTGTATGGACTGTTATAGCGTATCCCCCCAAAAATGGGTAGAGCTTTTTGCTAAAGAGCTTTGACAAACATCAAATAAACAAAAAAAGGGCCAGCTATTGCTGACCCTTGTAATATGCAGTTTCCTACTGAAGCAGTACTACTTCTTGTGGCAATCCTTGCAGCCTTGGGGACCTTTGTTTTCGGCCTTGTGGCACTTGACACAGAGTTTATTGTGGGCAACTTCTTTGTTAATATCAATCTTTTTAGGAGCGCCTTCATGGCACTTGGCACAGCCAAGCTTCATGTGGGCCTTGTGGGGGAAAGCTACCTTGCCAAAGGAACCACCTTTGTACTCGTAGTTGTCAGCAGCAAATGCAGCACCAGAGAAAGCGACCAGGGCAAACAGAGCGATAATAGCCTTTTTCATCGTTACAACCTCCTTAGTGGTGTGTAAAAGTTTTGGAACTTAATCATAGCCCCTGAAGCTATGTCAAGCATTATACATACCAACTGTACAATCTAGATACGCCCAAGGGCCTTTTTACCGATATCTCGTCGGAACTGGACTCCACGCCAGGAAATCTTGTCAACCCCCTGATAGGCTCGCTCAATCGCCGCTGCCACCGTATCGCCCAAAGCGGTAACCCCCAGCACACGTCCGCCAGCTGTTACAATCCGGCCATCTTTTTCTGCCGTACCGGCATGGAAGACCGTTACATCGGTCAACTGCTCAGCTGCCTCAATTCCGGTAATCGCATCCCCTTTCGGGTAATCACCGGGGTACCCTTCTGCAGCCATGACCACGC
>DAIQQT010000352.1:0-3330 GCA_036786685.1 Trichlorobacter sp. | reverse complement strand
CGGATTTCTGGCCAGATGCAGCCGTATTGGTCAGCTCATCCTGTAGACCCTTCAACTTGCTTTTAAGCGCCTCTTGAGCCCGACCAACCTCTTCAGCAGAGGCCTTGCCGGAATTCTTGATTTCATTGAAGGCCGTAATGATCTTGTCCTGCTCTGCCTTGATATCAAAGGCAGAACGGATGTTAAGGGTTTTGAAAGCCTGGGCGGTCTGGTCTGCCGCCTTTTGTGCAGTAGGTCCAAGCTGATCCATTGCCTTCTTTGCATTGGCCATACCGGCAATCACACCGTTCATCACCGCCGTGAACATATCCTGGGCGGTAATGGTAAAATCTACTTTTTGTCCTGTTGCCATGATTGATCACCCTATAAAGCCAAGTGGCCGGCTAAAACATAGCCAGCCACTTGCTCCATCCTTTCTCATCTGTTGAAGCTGCCCGCACTGCTGTAGAGATCCGCTTCATCTGCTGCAGCTCTTCGTCTTCCAGTGCTTTCAGGGCAGTCTTGAAGTAGCTTAGACCGTAGCCCCATGCGCCGGGGCCATGTCCGGCAGCAATGAGCCTGCAGACAGTGCTGACAAGTTCTGTCTCACGGTCTCGATCACCATGTCTCTGTATCCCGCCAGCAGCACGTCCAGCGGGAGCAGGGCGAAAAAATCGGCATTTACCTCCTTTACCTTCTCAAAGATGCTACGCAGTTCAGACGGGGTCAGGTTCAACAGGAAATCGGGGGTGGCATCGGTCAGCATGGTTACCAGCTCTTGCATGCCTGCCATCATATCAAGGGTTGAAAACCGGTCTTTGAAATCCAGGATCTGACGCATGGTCAGCTCGTTGATGGTGATTACCTTGTCATTAAGGGTTATGGTTGCAGTTTTTTTCATGGGTTATTCCTTTCAGTGTGTGGTTACCGGCTTAATTTTAAGCCGGTTGTGTAGGTTTTAATTTTTCAGTCTAACCTCAATGCAGTCATACTCACCTTGCACCAGGTTTACCTCAAGCGGCCTCTCTGTTTTCAGCCCCACATGTTCCAGATCAATCCGCAAGGCTGGTGAAGCAGATGCAATGAACATGGTACGGCTGCGGCTTACCATCTGGCAGAACCCTTCATCCTGACTGGTGCTCTGCCAGGCCATGCACTTGCTGGCCTCACAAAGGCTGGAGCGGTGCAGAGGGCAGGATTTCTTTAAGGCATCGGTTGTGGTCATGATGACCTCACTTTTCAATATGAAGTGGTATCCACTTCAGAATTACGTAGTCTCCTACATTTGGTTTATCTGGTGCCGCTGATCCAGGATCAAGGATCTGTTGCCCATCCCAGAAAACAGCATGGGAGGTCACGCGATCACCATCATAAAAGCCATTTGTGATAACAAGTGCAGGGCGGTTTAATGGAATTTTAACCACCAGGTTATCAAAGGTACTGATGTCAGTACCTTTAAAATCAGTGACCACTTCTTCCATCAATTTTTGTGCTTGTTCCAGCGGTTCACTATTAAGATTTAAAAAATCGGACAGCGCTTCATTTATCATTGTGGTAATGTTAGTTTTTTTACGACCAGCCAGCCTGAAAAGAGGCATCATTAAGCGGTGTTCAATGGTAATAGGAGCCCGTAGTTGTTCTTTGTTATAACTGAAGCCAGAAAAATCAGCGCCAGCACCAAGCGTTATATGGTGCTCTGACAAAAACCTGTAAACGTCCGGTAATGAATAGTATTTGCTTGATCCGTCATGACCAACAAAGTCAGAAAACCTATCAAAGTCAACCCCTGCAGCCATACAGGCGCACGCTCCAAGGCACGAATATTCTGTTGGCTGTATGACTCGGTTAAACACACTGCACCTCCAAACCAATATATGTTCCGGCTGCATTCACAAAACAGCTTGTCGCGAATACAGCCGGAATACCTTGATCAAGCCTCTGCACTGATGCCATGTTTTTCAGTAAAACGCCTGTGGGTAGCTGCCCGATGTCTCTCAAAATCAACTGATTCTGATTTTACACCCCTGTCGGCAAGGTAGGTTTGAAGCCTGTGAAATGTTGCTCCGACATTGTACGAAGGGACACCGTTAAAAATTTTCACATGATCAAGAATGCTAAACGCTCGCTCCAGGGCGTCTTTTAACTGCGGTAGTTCCTCATCAAGTATCGTAAGCCATGCCTCGCTTTCAACACGATCGATAGCCATCTTAACAAGTCCTTTTTCATCTCGGATCTGTTTGATATCAGATTCAATTTTATCCAAGGCCGGTGCAATTTCGCTGCGTCTGAGATCCATTACCGACATCAGGCCGGTATATTCAATCTCATCCCCAGGGTTGTATGCTTCAGATCGGCCTTCAATAAATTCAGCAAGACGGTCAGCACGTTCTTTTGCCATACCTCCCAGCCGTGTGGCGATGTCACTTAATTCGACCCGCAAAAGATTACGGGTTGAATTAAGCCTTCCCTCCATTTCAGTTAGTCTCGCGTGATTTTCACGCAATGAAGCCAGCTTGTTCTTGATAGTCATTTCAATTTCCTTTCTCTTTCTGTTGGTTGGCAATAGAACTGCAATTCCTTACGACTTGGCAAATGCTTAACCCCTTTCTTTTGTTAGTTTTTTCACAACGAGCAGTACCCAAAGGACACAAAGAACCGCGCTGGTACCCCATTGAAAACCGGCTTTCGCAGAAAATCATTCACCCACAAGGGGCAGCGTTCAGCCAGGCACCGCGCACCCTTTTCACCGCCCTTGCGAGTGAGCGGGCAGATGCACCGCTTTGCATCGGTTACGCTCAGCCGTTGACGACCACGAAGGTTTCTAGCCATTGGCTGCGGCCTGCCGTATGCGTAAGCCGGTTGGGACAGCGGCCTGAATGACGGGTGCCTGTTGCTGTTGATCAAGAGATGCTCTGGCTTCTTTACCTTTTAGGTAGGCATCAACAGTTAGAGCGTCCTTGGGAGTTAGCCACCGGATGATCTCACACAGCATAAACTGCAGGCCGCAGGCTGAATCCGAATCGTCGGTGCACGCTCCAGCACCGTCAACAAATTCGGTTAATCCAAATTCTATCGCCCGTAGGCGGTGACAAATTCTCAGTATTTCGTCATAGTCATAAACAACCCCTAAAGTGATATCTCGCTTATCTTGCATGGCATGCCCCTTTCAGCTCTGCCCGCTTACGCTTCAGTAGAGCCTTGTTGTGCTGCTTAATGGTTTCACGGTCTGCACCTATCAACTGCCTGGCCTGCTCCTGCTGAACCGGCACCAGCAACAGATCAAGACGCTCTCTCAACTGGCGGATCTCTGACAGAATCAACTGCTCAGTCTCTGTCATGGCTATGCAGCCT
>DAIQQT010000351.1:0-3350 GCA_036786685.1 Trichlorobacter sp. | reverse complement strand
ACGCTGGGGATGCACCGGGTCTACAACTCTGCATTTATGAACATGCTCAAACAGGAAGAGAACGCCAAGTATCGTCAGACCATCAAGAATGTACTGGAGTTCAATCCAGAGATTCTGAAGCGGTTTGTCAACTTCATGAACAACCCGGATGAGAAAACAGCAGTGGAGCAGTTTGGTGCCCAGGGCAAATACTTTGGGGCCTGTGTGCTGCTTTCAACTATGCCGGGCCTGCCGATGTTCGGACATGGACAGATTGAAGGGTTCCATGAAAAGTACGGCATGGAGTACCGCAAGGCCTATTGGAATGAATCGGTTGACCAGGGGTTGGTGCGCGGTCACGAACTCTGGATCTTCCCGCTTCTGAAGCGGCGCAGGCTCTTTTCCGGCTCAGAAAACTTTGCCCTGTATGACTTTTACTGCCATGACGGCAGTGTGGATGAAAATGTCTTTGCCTACAGTAACCGCTTAGGTGAACAGCGGGCGTTGGTACTGTACAACAACCGCTATGGCGCAACCTCAGGCTGGATCAAGATGGCCACGCCGGTTGCGCTAAAGGGAAGCGGCGATACGACGGAATTCTACACCGGTTCTCTGGGGCAGGCCCTGGCAGTGCCTGATGATCCCCGCTGTTTTCTGGCGTTCCGTGAAATTTCCACCCAGCATGAATATCTGCGCAACGCTGCTGAGATCTGTCAGCGTGGGATGTATGCAGAACTTTCAGAGTATGAGTTTCATGTCTTTCTCGATTTCAGAATCCTTGAGGATACACCGGACACGCCCTGGGCTGCGTTGTGCGGCCATTTGGCAGGCAGGGGCGTTGCATCCCTTGAGGCTGAGCAGATTCAGCTGCTCAACCAGCCGCTTATTGGCGCCTTTGCCGAATGCCTGCAACTGCTGCAGCAGTCTGACCTGCTGGACAGGGCGCTACAGAACTACTGCGCAGAGCTGCCGCCGGTTGCCGCTTCTGAAATAGACCGGCAGGGCCTGATGGTCAGTCTGGCATCGGCGCATCAACCGGATGTTGCTGCCAAGACTTTGCGACTGTTGCGCAGGAGCGGCGTGAGCAGGAAGATGCTCGCGCTTGATCAGAAAAACCGTCGGCAGGCACTGGCCATCTTGCTGACCCGCATGCTGGCTCTGTCAGTACGTGACGATGCCTTGCAGTATTATGGCCTGTGCCGTCCCCTGGCCGGCTTTGTTTCTGGTGGAAACAGTCAGGATCATCACGCTGAGGTCTGGATGAGCCAGCTGTACAGTGCAGTTGGGCTGGGCTGCAGTATCTGGTTGACAGAGGCTGCTCCAGACCGACTGGCTCAGCTGTTTGATAATCAGCTGATCAGCTCTTTCCTGCTGGTTCATGATGATGGTGGTACGCTCTGGTTTAACAAGGAACGGTTTGAGGAGCTGCTTGCCTGGCTGGCGCTGCAGGTGGCTTTTGAATCTGCGCAGGATGAACAGGTACACCTGGTACCGGTGGTAGAGTTGGAGGCGCTGGCTGCAGCTGCAGGGTATCGTGTCAGGACATTTTTGAAACTGGCAGCGGGGCTGCAGGAGGGAGAGGCATGATGCGACAACGGTTTTTACTGCTGTTTTGTGCCGTGCTGCTGGCTTACATTATGCCTGCTTATGCTGAGGAACCTGCCAAACCTCAACAGGCGCCGGCTTCTGAACGGACCATCAAGGAGTACCTCTTTGGCAGCAAAGAGCTTGGTTGGGCAGACCTGGACTGGGAGACAGATCTTTACTACTCAAACGTCTCACTTAATATCCCGCTGGATGGTTCCCCTATTCCCACGGTGGCAGATCAGGGTGAATTTGAGATCTACAGCAGATTATGGCTTAATTCCTTTGTCCCCCGCTTTATGCTGGTTGAAGCATCGGTTATGCCGCTACCACTGGCAGGTGTAGCTTTAAAGGAGTATGCCAAGGATTTTTACGGGATTGCCGACATCGGTCGCAACCAGAATGTGATTCAGTGGTTGACTGCCGGCTTTGAGGAGCCCTATGCGTTCTCCGTTTTTTTCGGGGATATGGTTAAATTCAAGAAGCCGGGTGAAGAGCAGCTTTCGTCCAACAAAGGCTATATGGGCTATCTCTTCAGTTATTCGAACCAGCATATTAAGAATAACGTCCTGATTCCTGATCACTCCCTTGAGGCGGAGTGGAAGATGAAGGGAGAGCGCAGCTTTAAGGACGAGAAGCTTTCCTGGAGTTTTCGGCTTGGGGCCAAGATGCATGAAAATCCTAATATTGCCAATACCTTTTATGTTGGATTCCGGCGGAGCAATCTGGATTTCAGGGTGAACCCGTTTGAATTTCTGCGAAACAGCACCTTTGATGTCCGTTGGGATATCGGTGCCAAGCATGGTAATCTATTGCGCCAGGAGTATGTGCTGGGCAAGAAATTTCCGATTAAATCCTGGGGGGTTGCCCTCAAACTTGATGTCGGTATGATCTGGGAAGATCCGTCCCGTTACAGCGGCAGTCTGCGTGATACCAATGCCTCCAACTTCACGCTTGTTCTGCGTCCCAATATCCAGTTTTAGCCGATGAACTCGCCTGATTCGTCATCGTTGATTGCGGTTGCCCTTTCCGGAGGGGTGGATTCTGCTGTTGCAGCTGCCCTGCTTCAGCAACAGGGACATCAGCTGGTGGGAATCACCATGAACCTGCTTCCTGATGCTGCAGTGGATAATGCAGCCGAGCAGGTGGCTGAATATCTGGGGATACCCCACCATCGTATTGACCTGACTGCCACCTTTGAACAACAGGTGATTGCCCCCTTTGTAACCTGCTACCTGAACGGTGAAACCCCCAACCCCTGTGTGCGTTGCAATCGTCTGATCAAATTCGGACTGCTGCTGGAGCAGGCCCACCAACTTGGGGCAGACAGGCTGGCAACCGGCCACTATGCCCGGGTGCTGCGGGATGCCGATGGCAGGGCGCATCTGCATGCAGCTGCTGATCGCCGTAAAGATCAATCCTATTTTCTGGCAGCCATCGGCCAGGAGGCGCTGCAGCAGACCTTGTTTCCTTTGGGAGAAATGTCGGGCAAGGATCAGGTGCGTCAGCTGGCCCGTGATTTCGGGCTGCCGGTGGCAGCAGCAAAAGACAGCCAGGATGTCTGTTTTCTGCCGGACAGCGGATATGGTGACTTTTTAGAAGCACGCATGACGAGCCCGGCGGCACAGGGGCTGATTGTGCATCGCTCAGGCCGGTTGCTGGGCCGCCACAACGGTTTCTGGCGGTATACGGTCGGGCAGCGTAAAGGGTTGGGGATCGCCTGGAGTGAGCCGTTGTACGTGCTTGAGATAAGTGCGGCCCGTAACCGGGTGGTTGTTGGTGAACAG
>DAIQQT010000350.1:0-3354 GCA_036786685.1 Trichlorobacter sp. | reverse complement strand
CGTGGTCACTAACAGCTCAAGATCCACCGTTCCCTGACGAAAGATCGGTGCTCCGGCCTCAAGGCGGGATGTTTCCAGGATATTGTCAATCATCTCCAACATCGAAAACAGGGCTTTTTTAGCCTCCATGGTCATATTTGGATCATAGGCCTGATCAATTTCGCTCAACTGCAGGGCGCCAAGTATGATGTTCAGCGGTGTACGCAGTTCATGACTGACCGTATTCAGAAAGCGCAGCTTGGCACGGTTGGCACAATCAGCTTCCTCGCGGGTCTTCTGCAGCTCCTCATTTTTTTTGATCAGATCCCGGTTGGCCTGCTCCAGCTCCATCATCTTCTTTTCCAGTTTGCGGAACAGTACCTCACTGTACTCCTGCAGCACCTGCCGCTCACCGTTCGGAGTCTGCAATCGCGCCTCAGGTCGGGGAGCAGCCAGAACCTGCTTGATGACCTGCGTCAGTGCATCCGGCTCCATAGGCTTGACCAGAAAACGGTCTGCCCCCAGATTCAGGGCCAGCTCCTCATCCTGGGCTGTGGTAAAGGTGGCGGTGTAGAAGATAAACGGAATATCCTTCAGCAGCGGATCGGCCTTCATCGTCTTGCAAAGGGCATAGCCGTCCATCACCGGCATCAGGATATCACTGATCACCAGATCTGTTGGTTCAGCGCGAATCAGCTCCAGAGCCTGTGCGCCGTTCTCTGCTGAAGCAACGGTAAAATCGTGTGCCTTCAGCAGCACCTCAAGAAAATAGAGGTTTTCACCATGGTCATCGGCAATTACAGCTCGTCTCATGGGACTACTCCTTGGGCAGGTGCTGTTCTACCTGTTGTATAAAGGTATCAGGGTTGATCGGTTTTTCAATGTAACCGTTACAACCGGAGGCCAGGGCCTTTTCCCGGTCGCCTGCCATGGCATAGGAGGTGACTGCCACAATCGGGATGGCAACCAGATCAGGATTACTGCGCAGATTGCGGGCCACGGTGTGACCATCCATCTTGGGCAACTGAATATCCAGCAGGATCAGGTCCGGCTTTTCAGCTGCCGCCTTGTCTATTCCCTCCTGACCGTCAGTGGCCGGCAGCACGGTGTAGCCATGCTTTTCCAGCAGAAAGGTCACCAGATACATGTTCTGCTCATTGTCTTCGATATACAAGATCCTCTTTCCCATCGTCTCCATCCTTTCGATTAGTCGTTCTCCGTATCAGCAAACTGCCGGGCAACCGCCCTGAACTCATCCTGCAGTTCCAGAAATGCCGTCACCACATCAGGATCAAAATGGCTGTTGCTGCCGTCCCGTATAATCTGTACCACCCGGTCATGGTCCATCCCCTGCCGGTAGACCCGCCGGCTGATCAGGGCGTCATAGACATCAGCCACTGCCATCAGGCGTGCATAGACCGATATCGCCTCACCGGCCAGACCGTCGGGATAGCCGCTGCCGTCCCATTTTTCCTGATGATGCCGGATAATATCCTTGGCAATCCGCAGGCATTCCACCGAGGTGCCCAACGAATGCTCGGCATGTTCAATCGCTTCTACCCCGATAACGGTATGGCTCTTCATGATCTCAAACTCTTCAGGGGTCAAAGCACCCGGCTTCAGCAGAATACGGTCAGGCACCCCTACCTTGCCGATATCATGCAGCGGCGCCGACCTGTAGAGTATGGCACTGGTCTGATCAGTAAGCTGTCCGGCAAACCTCGGATGTCCTTTCAGCTGACGGGCCAACAGCCTGACATACTGCTGGGTTCTGCGCAGGTGATTACCGGTGGCGCTGTCACGGGTCTCAGCCAGTGAGGCCAGGGCCAGGATCGTCACCTCCTGGATCGTCCGCACCTCTTCGGTGCGCCTGAACACCTCCTGTTCAAGGTACTGGTTCTGGTCACGCAGGAAGTCAGCCACCCCTTTCATGGCAAGCTGATTGGCAACCCGTGCCATGACAATGGCCGGGCTGAACGGCTTGACAATGTAGTCAGCCGCCCCCAGTTCCAGCCCTTGTTGTTCATCCTCGGCATCGTTACGGGCGGTCAGAAAGATCACCGGTATGTCGCGGGTGACGGTTTCGGCCTTCAGCTGTCGGCAGACCTCATAACCATCCATGCCGGGCATCATAATATCCAGCAGCATCAGATCCGGTTGAGGCGTCATACGGGCAACCCGTAGGGCCTGTTAGCCATTGACCGCCACCTTGACCCGGTAGCGTTCCTTTAACATGGTGCCCAACAGCGCAACATTATGGGGAACATCATCCACCACCAGCACGGTTTGAGCGCCGGCTGAAACCGCTTCAACGTCATTGGAACCGGTGTTGTGACTGTTGTTCATCCGCTGCTCCAGCAGCGCCCATGCCGTATCAAAATCAAAACGCCGGATCGCCCCTTCAACTGCATTAAACTGTTCGCCAAGAACGGTTGCAATGGCGTCGAACTGTTGTTCAAACAGCTCCAGCCCCCGCAGGTCGTGCTGTTTCAGCCAGACCAGCAATTGGGCAACACAGGCAATCGGCTGCCCTGCTGCAGAGGGCGCAGTCGAATGGGCAGCAGCAGGTACAGGCGTTGCCGGAACAGCCTTAGAGGGGAGAGCCTGCGGTTGCAGGTCCAATTCATCACACGGAACCGGTAAGGTGACCCAGAAGGTACTGCCGGAGCCATAGCTGCTGCGGGGCCCCCACGTCGCCCCCCAGCAGCTCTGCCAACCGCTTGCAGATCGACAACCCCAGGCCGCTTCCCTCGTATTTGCGGTTCAGACCGGCGTCAACCTGCCGGAACGGTCTGAACAGCCCTGCCAGATCCTCTTCACGGATGCCGATGCCGGTGTCACTGACCGTGGTCAGATAACTACCCTGTTCCAGCAGACAGGTGACATGCACCCCGCCCTGATCCGTAAACTTGACTGCATTGGAAAGCAGGTTCAGCAGGATCTGCTCCACCCTCCGCAGGTCGCTGACCAGCTCCCCCACCTCCGGTGCAATATCCAGCGACAGCTCAAGCCCCTTCTTTTCGGCCAGGGGGCGTATGGTCTGCACCACCTTCTGCAGCGACTCCTTCAGGTTGAACGGCTCTGCTGCAACGGTCAGTTGACCGGCCTCAATCTTGGAGATATCCAGCACATCAGAAATCAGCGACAGCAGATGCTGGGCACTGTTCTTAACCATATTCAGTTGCTTGTCCTGCTCATCGTTCAGGGGGCCGCACAGCCGTTGCAGCAGGATACCGGTGAAGCCGATGATGGAGTTAAGCGGAGTACGCAGTTCATGGGACATGGTGGCCAGAAAGGCGGATTTACTGTGATCTGCCTGTTCAGCCCGTTCCTTTGACAGGGCCAGTTCCCGCATAGCCTGTTCAAGCTGCCGGG
>DAIQQT010000005.1:0-19426 GCA_036786685.1 Trichlorobacter sp. | reverse complement strand
TGATGAGGTGGCTGACTACGAGACAGAGCTGTTTTACGAAGGTGATTTATCGCTCTACACAGGTTTTAAACATCCCAAAGGCTGGGGCAGGGGAGAGGTGCGGCGTTTCCTGCGCCAGGAGTTCAGCCGTCCTCCTGAGATTGCCGCCATCATCCGGCGCGACCCACCGGTTTTTACCTCCAACCATGCTGCACTGTTCTGCTAAACGCACCTGGTGTGATTGCTGTTAACTGGCGTTACTATGTTCGCAGGCGCATGCCGCCAGATGAGGCTACACTACTCTGAAGCTGATCGTTCCTATTGAAACCAGATCGTTTGAAGTAAGTTGGCTACTGGTAATTTTTCTGCCATTTACCTTGGTGCCGTTTTTACTTTGCAGGTCTTCAATCACAACCGCATTATCAACAAACTTCAGTTCTGCATGTCGACGAGATACAAGGCGGTCATCCAGGATAAAATCACACTCTTTACGCCCGATGGTGCAGGGGAGAATGACCATGAAGCGGGCCCCCTCCTGAGGTCCTGATTCAATGGCAAGTATGACGTGGGAAAGTTTTTCCTCGTGATCAGGGGAAGCTTTGGTTTTGTTGCCATTGGTTTCATCTGCTGCTTGAGCGCTCTGGTCGTCTTTGCGTTTGTTCTTGATGTAGCCCACCGTTAACAGGGTATACAGAGACTCTTGTTCATACTGCTTTGAGTCATCGGACATGGTGGTGTTCATGTCGCGGTAGATATAGGCCTGGATCTCTTCTCCGGGCTGGAACGCATACAGCAGCATCTCCTCTTCAAGGGTCATCCCCTCTGGGCGCTGGAATGCAAGATCTGCGTAGTAGACTTGCGTACAGGTACCGTCTTTGAAAAAATAGTAATTGTAGGCATTCCCCCGGCGCAGGGCAATCATGGCATGTTTCCCGGCCTGATCGATCTGCTGCACCACATATTCAAAATCAATAAGCGTAGTGGGTGCCTTTATGGCAGGCTCCTTCTGCAGAAAGAGCAGCATGCACTTGAGCAGGATCGGGTCTGTCTCGCAGAGTGTGATAAACAGTGAGGACTGGTCAGATTTGACCAGTTGTCTGGCAAGGTCCTGGATGGAATAAATAACAGGCTTACCCTCTGCGTACCTGCCGGCTGCATAGGGGGCTCCCTTGAAAAAAAAGAGAAAAAGCTGATAACAGTCTTCGTCGGCAAGGGAGACAAATTTCAGGTAACCGGTAAATGATGGGCGCCCGGTATAGATTGTGGTGAGGATCTCTTTGAGCTGATCATGGGAAAAAGGCCGGTTTTCTGCGAGAACCTGCTGCTGACAAAACAGCGTACAGGTATCAAATGTTGGCATTGTAGGTGTTTGCATGTGCGTACCCATTGTGCTGACTGAATAAGGTGGAGGGTGAAAACCACTGTGCCGGTTCGTTGTTCTGTAGTAGCAGCTATAGTTAGCTTCTTAAGCTGGGTCAACCTACAAAATCTGCCCAAAAACGACGGTTTAAATTCTGTTTACCCTATATCATAAAGCTGTTATTGTTCAAGGCAGATAGTACCGCAGGAGATCATTCGATGGCAACCATCTCTTCAACTGACCTGTTACGCTATGTTGGCACCAATATCGGCACGGTCACGCTTGTCAAGCTGCTGGGACAGGGGTCGATGGGGGCGGTTTTTGTCGGCTATCAGACAACACTGAAACGTCAGGTCGCGGTAAAGATACTCTCCAAATCGCTTGCAAACAGCCCCAAAGCGCAGAAGATGTTCCGTGATGAGGCGGAAACCATCGGTATTCTTAATCATCCTAACATTGTGCCGGTGTACGAGATGGGTGAAACCGGTGATTTCTTTTTCCAGATCATGCAGCTTATTGCCGGTAATGATTTGCGCACCCTGATTGGCAGGGCGCGTAAACATCCGGTGCCAACCAAGCGTATCCTGCCCTTTTCAGAAACCATTCATTACCTCTGCCAGGTGCTTGATGCCCTTGACTATGCACATGATGAGGGGGTGTTTCATCAGGATATCAAACCGGCTAATATTCTGATTGATGACCGGTTTAAACGTCCCATCGTTGCTGACTTCGGCATAGCCCGGACGATCTGGGCTGAATACAGTGCATCGTCGTCTTTATTCGGGACTCCGCTGTATATCTCTCCTGAGCAGGCGGCCCGTTCAGAAACCGATGGCCGGACGGACATGTATGCAGTCGGTGTTATACTTATGGAGATGGTTGCGGGGCTGCTGCCGGTACGCAGTGAGTCTCCGGCGGATATGGTTCAGCGTAAGAAAAACGACCCGGATAGTTTCTTTACGGCCCGGCCTTCCGAGCTGAATCCTGCCATTGACCGTGAACTTGAATCCATCATCGGTACCGCTACAGCCTCACTGCCGACCAATCGCTTTGCCGACTGCCTGGAGTTCAAGGTTGAGTTGGAAACCTACATCCGTACGCGTAACCTGGCTTAATCGACCTTGGGAGTATGCGCATACATGTCAGACACGGTGATTGACGCAAAATATGCATTACAGATTGCCCGGTTGTTCAACCTGGCATTTAACAATGCTTTTATGTTTGGCGGGGGGCATCAGACCACCAAAGACAGTTCTGCCAACTTTTATACCCTCCTGCAGCAAGCCCTTACTGCCATAGAGATCATTACCGTGAGTGTTGAGCGGGGATCAGTCTATCTTGAAAATCACTGTGTTGATAAGCTGGTTAGTGTCCCCCGCATTACCAGCAGATTAAACAAGGCCGGGGTGCAGTCGATCAGTTTTGACCGTGATCTGACCCTGGACGGTGTTCAGGCCCTGTTCTACATGATCGGCTCTCTGGCCGATTTTAAGGATGTAGCAGCAATGCATTCGTATCTCAGGGCGCAGCAGCTTGCCGGGGTACGCCTTAATTATGTTGTCTACCAGAAGATTACCGTTGACGAGACCGTCATTAACAAGGAGCTGCTTGCCGAAAACCATCTGGTAAACAGCGTGCAGACGTTGCAGGGCATCGGCACAGGAGCGGCGGTATCCCAGGAACTCTCTTCCGAAATCGCAGAGCTGCTCTCCTCTGGAATAGCTTCAACAGCAGTCCCGCACCATGTTGAAAGTGATGTTTCTCTCACCAGTCAGATCAGAGAGCTCTCCCGCCGGTTCACGGAATCTCCTGATGTTAATGACGATACGCCGCTCAGTTCGTCGGAAATGCTTGAGTCGGTCTATAAGCTTAAGGAAACTATCCTTGAAAATGCACGAATACAGCAGGAAACCGGCAAGCTGGCTGCTGCGGATGAACTTGTTATCAACGAACTAAACCAGATCAGCTACCAGGTGATTGTCCGGCTGATCAAGGAAGAGTACCGGAACGATAAGGAGATATCGGTAAAACGCCTGGCCCAGATTATCCGCAGGATGCTGCCGGATATCAAAGAGCTGCGCTATCTGTTGCCCCAGTTAAAGGATGGTCTCTTTGCTGAAGGGATGCCGCCTGCCGACTACCTCTTGCTGGTCAAGGAGTTGTGTAAAGAGCTTGCCAGCGATGATCTGATACAGGTGGTTGCCGAGGCTGCAGAGCATGTTGGTTTAAGTTTTGGTGAGCTGATTGAAAGTATTAAGGATGCCCCCGAAGAAGCTGCCAGATTGATTGTGCTGGCTTCAGAGATCAAAAAAGGGGGTGTTGCTGCTGATGAACAGCAGATGTCGGCTCTGCTCAGTGATTACATTGAAAAGGTGAGCAGGTCGTTGGCACTGCAGTCTCCTGAAGTGACTGCCAACGGTGGCGGGATGATGTTGCAGGCTGCGGTTTCACGTATTGAGCGGGAAATTGTTGATAAACTCACCGCGCAGAATGTCAGCCCGGCTATTGTTCAGGACGTGGCCCAGACCCTTGCCCGCCAGTTTACCGCCACCGTCTCAGGGATTAAGGGTGACTGGCTTAAAAGCCGGATGTACCAGGCTGGGCAGCCAAATGAAGAAGCGGTGCTGTCCATCCTTGAGCAGGTTGTTGAACAGGGCAAACAGGGCAGTGGTGTTACTGAAGAGATACAGACCTTGCTGATTGCACGGGGCTACTCCCCGGAAACGATCACCGGCATTATCCAGAAAGCCCAAAAACGGGCCGCGTCGGTTGTGCTCCACCCCCTTGAACTGCCGGCTGGTGTGCATAACGCCAAAAACACCTGCTTCTTTGTTAACCGCGAGATAAAGCTGCATGCCCGTTACAAAACCATATTTTCAACCATGCTGATCTCCTATGAGCGGGTGGTTGATCCCTGGACAACTGCGGTGCTGGAACTGACCTCTGATATGATCAGCCAGTTGACCAATCAGTCGTTAGAACTTTTAAAAGGGACTATGAAACGGGATACCGATATTATTGGGGTCTATGAGCTGGCTCCAACCCATATTCCGCTTATGATTCTGCCGATGACCGATGCCTCAAGTGCCCTCTATATCCAGAAGCGTCTGCGTAAAGCCTTTAAGAATACCAAATTTATGCTTAACGGGATTATTGTGGAGGTTGAACCCACCATTTCGGTGCTGGGCTATACCAAGAAACTGGCAACTGAAACGGCAGCCTATCTGGACGTGCTGTATCAGCATCACTGCATGCAGAAACCGTAGGAATGTCCATGTACTCTCGCTATGCCACCCACGCCGGCCTGGTCCGTAAGAATAACGAAGATAGTGTCAAGACCGATGATGCCTTGGGGATTTACCTGCTTGCAGACGGTATTGGCGGACATAACGCAGGAGAGGTGGCAAGCGCCCTGGCGGTTGAGACCGTCTACTCGATACTCCGCTCAAATCTTACCCATACCGCTGCTGAAGATTATTTTG
This sequence comes from Trichlorobacter sp., assembly GCA_036786685.1. Taxonomy (GTDB): domain Bacteria; phylum Desulfobacterota; class Desulfuromonadia; order Geobacterales; family Pseudopelobacteraceae; genus Trichlorobacter. The sequence continues at coordinate 14,605 of DAIQQT010000005.1, read as the reverse complement.
AGCTGATGGTGCATGCGCTGCATGCCGCACATTGGGAAATCTACACAAAGGCGCAGACAGATCCTTCCATGGCCCGGATGGGGACCACGCTGGTGGTTGCCGTGGTACAAAACAACCGTGCCTATATTGTTAATGCCGGTGATAGCCGTTGTTATCTGCTGCAGCGTGAATACTATTCCCAGCCGGATCCACTGCTGGGCCGGGAAGGCCACCACAGGTTTACGCGGCTGACCCATGACCATACGGTGGGAGAACAGTTGCTTGCAAATGGCACACCTTTGGGGGATATCCCGCAAAAGCAGTTTCATGCCCTGACCAGGTCACTTGGCTGTGGTAACCCGCCGTATCCTGATTTCAGTGTGATTGAAATCAGCCAGAAGGATATGCTTCTGATCTGCTCTGACGGGTTGACTGATATGTTGACGGATGCGGAAATTGAGACGCTGCTGACTGATTCTGCCGTCAGTATGGAGAGCTTGGCTGATGCTCTTATTGACGCAGCCAATGCAAAAGGAGGCAGGGACAATATTTCGGTGGTGCTGGTTTCACAACAGCTCTAGCTGGGCACGAAACTGCTGAATGCTGCGGGCCTTTTTCAGCCCTTTGATCTGTTTGGCAAAATCAGGGTCATCCATGGTTGCAAATACGGTCTTGACCTTGCCCAGAATCTGCTGTTCTCCGCAAAATAACCCCTGATAACGTTCCAGCAATCCGGCCAGGTAGTGGTGCAGCATGGCTGCCCGCTCGCTACGTTTCGGTTGATCAACGGTTCCTGTGCGAATCCGTTGGAACAGCAGTGGGTCCGCAATGGCGCCCCGTCCCAGCATTAAACCAGCTGCCTTTGTCTGCTCCAGTACCCGCAGCCCATCTTCCACGTTACGCACATCACCATTGGCAATCACCGGCAGGCCGGTCTCCTGCACCACCCGGGTTGTAATGCCGTGGTCGGCCAGTCCTTCGTATTCCTGCAGCACCGTGCGGGGATGCAGCACCAGGAAATCTACCTTGGCAGACTCAAACAGTGGCAGCAGTGAAAAGATCTGTTGCGGGTCGCTGTAACCGGCGCGCAGCTTGACGGAGAAACTGCCTTGAATCTCGGCACGTAGCGCCGGGATCAGTTCCTGCAGCAGCTCAGGTTGTTGCAGTATGCCTCCACCGGTCAGGCCGGTGGTCATCCGGCCAAAGGGACAGCCCAGGTTCAGGTTGATATGGGCCGCTCCTGCAGCCTGTGCGGCTTGGGCAGCGGCAACCAGCGCCTCAGTGCCATGGCCGATCAGTTGCACCACCAGTGGAATCCCTTCTTCTGTTGCCACAATCTCCCGCAGGTCAGAGGCTGCCAGACGTTTGTTGGTCTCACCCGGAGCCACCCGCATGAACTCGGTAAAGAGGGTGTCCGGCCTGACCCACTGGGCAAACAGGTGCCGCAGGCCGCGGTTGGTCAGCCCCTGCATCGGGGCCAGCATCAGGGGTAGAGTGTCAGAGGACCAGTGGAGTTTGTGGTGTGATAGGAAGGGGGACATGGAGACTACCACTTCCCCCTTTGTAAAGGGGGATTGAGGGGGATTTGATTGGTGCTGATGCGGTTTAAATCCCCCCTGGCCCCCCTTTGCAAAAGGGGGGATTCAGGAGGAGGGTTTCTACAAAATCTCTACCAGCTCAACCTCATAGGTCAGGTCTTCGCCAGCAAGGGGGTGGTTTGCGTCAAAGGTAACAGCGGTCTCGCCGACTTCCACCACGGTTACTTCCAGCTCTTCGCCATCTTCACCGGTCAGTACCAGGTCATCGCCCACTTCAGGGGTCAGGTCTTCTGGAAGCAGCTCTTTTTCAATGGTGAAGACCGCTTCGGCATCATACTCGCAAAAGGCCTCTGCAGCAGGGATGCTGACGGTTTTTGTCTCTCCTGGAGCCATGCCGATCAGAGCCTCTTCCACCATCGGGAAAAAATCTTCTTCGCCAATGGTCAGCTCCATTGGGCCGTATTCGCAGCCGCAATCATCACCGCAATCATCATCAGTGCAGCAGTCCTGCGCCTCAAGAGTGGTCTCTATGATACTGCCGTCTTCCAGTTTGCCGGTAAAGTTGATCCGTACCTTATCGCCTTTTTTTGCCTGAGCCATTTGTTGTAGCCTTTCATCTGTTGTTGGTGCTTAAGTAAGGCGTATGGTACGGGGAACCGTTGCCAGCGTCCAGTAAAATTATTGTAACAGTGAAGTGTAACCGTCAAAGTTGGGCTATACTGGCAGACATGGACCGTGCGGAAAAAGGGGGGGACGAGATGAGTCTGAAGGATAGACATACGGTTATGCTGAATAGCGGAGACCCGGAACAGAAACGCCAGGAGATTCTTGACTACTTTCATGCCAGCTTTGATATCGATGAAAAGCTGTATGAAACCCTGCGTTTTGATGAGACCTTTTATCTGCGGCCCGACCGGCTGCGCCACCCGCTGATCTTTTACTACGGCCATACCGCCACCTTTTTCATCAATAAGTTGATCATTGCCAAGGTGATTGAGCAGCGGATCAACCCTGCCTTTGAGTCAATGTTTGCAGTTGGGGTGGATGAAATGTCCTGGGATGACCTGGATCAGGCCCACTATGACTGGCCAGCAGTGCAGGCGGTCAAGGGGTATCGGGATCAGGTTCGTGACGTGCTGGACCGCTTGATCCGTACCCTGCCGTTGACGTTACCCATTACCTGGGGGTCACCCTGGTGGGCGGTCATGATGGGGATTGAGCATGAACGGATTCATCTGGAAACCTCGTCGGTCCTGATCCGCCAACTGCCCCATGACCAGGTGCAGCAGCTGGAGTTCTGGGATATCTGTCCAGAGGCGGGTGAGCCTCCGCAGAATCAGTTGCTAGCGGTTTCCGGTGGGATGGTGCAGCTGGGCAGGCCCAAAGATCACCCGCTCTACGGCTGGGATAACGAGTACGGCAGCCATGCTGCAGAAGTGGCCGACTTTATGGCCGCCCGGTACCTGGTCTCCAACCGTGAATTTCTGGCCTTTGTTGAGGCAGGCTGTTATCAGGAACAACAATGGTGGACTGAGGAAGGCTGGAATTGGCGTCAGTTTAAACAGGCGGAGCAGCCCCTGTTCTGGATCAAAAGTGAGGCTGGCTGGCTGCTGCGTACCATGGCCAGTGAGATCCCGATGCCCTGGAACTGGCCGGTGGAGGTCAATTATCTGGAGGCCAGGGCGTTCTGCACCTGGAAGGCCGCGCAGAGCGGGAAGCCGGTCCGTTTGCCCACCGAGGACGAATGGCACCGCTTGCATGATCTCTGCAAATTGCCTGATCAGACAGACTGGGAACGTGCGCCGGGCAATATCAACCTGGCATACTGGAGTTCTTCCTGTCCGGTGGATCGTTTTCAGCAGGGTGATTTTTTTGATCTGATCGGCAATGTCTGGCAATGGACCGAGACCCCGATCTACCCGTTTCACGGTTTTGCCGTGCATCCCTGGTACGATGACTTCTCCACCCCCACCTTTGATACCCGTCATAACCTGATCAAGGGTGGCTCCTGGATCTCAACCGGCAATGAGGCCACCCGGCATGCCCGCTATGCCTTCCGGCGGCATTTCTTTCAGCACGCCGGGTTTCGTTATGTTGAGAGCAGCGCCCCGGTGGTGATCCATGATGATCAATACGAACGTGATTCCCTGGCAGCCCAGTATTGCCATGCCCACTACGGGCCGGAGCAGTTTGGGGTGCCTAACTTTCAAAAGAGCTGCGCTGAGATCTGTCTCGAGTTGATGCAGGGGCGCAGGATGGGGCATGCCCTGGATCTGGGTTGTGCCGTGGGGCGGGCCAGTTTCGAGCTGGCCAGGGGCGGTTTTCAGCAGGTCACCGGCCTGGATTTTTCCACCCGCTTCTTCAGGCTGGCTGCCAGGATGCAGGAGGAAGGGGGGCTGCGCTATGCCTTTCCTGAAGAGGGTGAGATCGTTTCGTTCCACGAGGTGACCCTGGCTGAGTTCGGGCTTGAGCAGACCAGACAGCGGGTACAGTTCTATCAGGCCGATGCCTGTAACCTGCCGGAGAAGTTTCGCGGTTATGATCTGGTGCTGGCAGCCAACCTGATTGACCGGCTTTACTCGCCACGCAGGTTTTTGAGCACCATTCACCAGCGGATCAATCCGGGTGGGCTGTTGGTGGTCACCTCTCCCTACAGCTGGTCTGAAGAGTTTGCCAGGAAAGAAGAGTGGTTGGGGGGCTATCGTGAGGCAGGTGAGCCGGTTTGGGGGATTGACGGCCTGAAGACGCTCCTGTCTCCCCGTTTCAGGTTGGTGGGGGAACCGCTGGATCTGCCGTTTGTGATCCGCGAGACCCGCCGCAAGTTCCAGCACAGTATTGCTGAATTAACCGTCTGGGAGCTGTTGTGATGTTTGATTTTGATACCGTAATTGAGCGCCGTAACACAGCCAGCTTGAAGTGGGATCGTTATGCGGGACAGGATATTATCCCGCTCTGGGTGGCGGACATGGATTTCCGTTCACCGCCGGCAGTGCTGGAGGCCCTGCGGCAGCGGGTTGAGCATGGGGTTTTCGGCTATAGCAGCCCGCCCAAAGAGCTGGTTGAGGTTGTGCTGGCAATGCTCTGGCATGAGTACGGCTGGCAGGTGCAGCCGGAGTGGCTGGTCTGGCTGCCGGGGCTGGTCTGCGGCCTGAATGTGAGCTGCCGGGCCGTGGGTACTGCCGGGGATGCTGTTGCTACCTTTACACCTGTCTACCCGCCGTTTTTAACGGCACCAGGGCTGGCCGGGCGGGAGCTGATCAGTGTGCCGCTGGTTGAACAACAGGACCGCTGGGTGATGGATCTGGAGGCGTTGGAACGGTCCATTACGCCCCGCACCAGGCTGCTGATGCTCTGTAGTCCCCACAATCCGGTGGGCCGGGTCTGGAGCCGGGAAGAACAGCTGGCGTTGGCTGCTCTGGTTGAACGTCATAACCTGACGGTCTGTTCCGACGAAATCCATGCCGGACTGGTGCTGGACAACGATACACCGCATATTCCCTTTGCCACCCTTACAGCGGAACTGGCCAGACGCACCATTACCCTGCTGGCCCCCAGTAAAACCTATAATATCCCCGGTCTGGGCTGCTCCTTTGCCATTATCCCAGATAAACAGCTGCGTCAGGCCTTTCAAGGGGTCATGGCCGGGATTGTGCCCCATGTCAATCTGCTGGGCCACACGGCTGCCCTGGCTGCCTATCGTGATGGTGAACCCTGGCGGCGGGCCTTGCTTGCATATCTACGGCAGAATTGTGATCTGGTGCTGGAGGCGGTTCAGACCATGCCTGGCTTGAAAATCTGGCCGGTTGAGGCGACCTATCTGGCCTGGATTGATGCACGAGGGCTGGGGATGGCTGATCCGGCCGGCCTGTTTGAGCAGGCCGGGGTAGGGCTTTCGGATGGGGCGCCGTTCGGAGCGCCGGGATTTGTCAGGCTTAATTTTGGTTGTCCCCGGAGCCTGTTGCAGCTGGCTCTGGAGCGGATGCAGACCGTTTGTGTCAGGAAGCGCGGTTCAGCCAGAGTCTGGCTTTATCGGCAAGTTCGGTGCATTTGATCGGTTTCGCCAGATAGTCATTCATCCCTGTCTGTATACACTTTTCCTTGTCTCCGTCCATGGCCCGTGCGGTTATGGCGATAATGGGAATGTCAGGTTTTCTCGTGCCGGTTTCCGGTTTTCTGATTTTTGATGTGGTCAGATAGCCGTCAAGCACCGGCATACTGCAGTCCATCAGTACCAGATCAATAGCATCTGTTTTTAATAATTCCAGGGCGTTCAGTCCATCTGTCGCTGTTTTTGTCCGGTAACCAAGCTTGGCCAGCATAAGCTCCAGTACTTTAAGATTCAGCTCGTTGTCTTCAACCACGAGAATGCAGTAGTCAGCCGGATTATGCCCGTTGGCGGCTATTGTCAGGGATGAGGGGTTGGAGATACAGGCTGCATCTACGGCCAGTTCCAGTGGTAGTCTGATAAAAAAGGTGGAGCCACTGCCTTCGACACTTTCAACGCTGATAGTCCCCCCCATCAGTTCAACGAGTTGCTTTGAGATGGCTAATCCCAAGCCGGTGCCGCCGAATTTGCGGGTAGTTGAGCTGTCTACCTGACTGAAAGGAATAAAGAGTTTGTGCAGGCTGGTATGGGGGATGCCGATGCCGGTATCGCTAATACTGAAACAAAGCGTCAGGCTGTTGCCTATAACCGGGCCCGGTAGCACCGTTATGCTGATACTGCCCTGTGAGGTGAACTTGACGGCATTGCCCAGCAGATTCAGTAAAATCTGGTTCAGTCGGCCTGCATCTCCCCGGAATAAATCCGGTAGTTCCGGTTCCACACGGTTGAAAATAATCAGGCCTTTGGCCTGAGCCTGGGGGTGAAGCAGGCTCAGTACCAGATCAATAGTTGTGCGCAGGGAGAAGATGCTGTTTTCCAGCTCTATCTTGTCTGCTTCTATTTTGGCCAGGTCAAGGATATCGCCGATGATCTTGACCAGATTCTGGCCGCTTTGCATAATTGCCGTTACAAAATCCTGTTGTTCTTCAGAAAGTTCAGACATCGAAAGCAGTTCAGCCATGCCGATCACGCCGTTCATAGGCGTGCGCAGTTCATGGCTCATGTTTGCTAAAAATTCGCTTTTGGCAATATTGGCCTGCTCAGCCACATCCTTTGCCTGTTTCAGCGTCAGCTGTAGATCCTTCAGATCGGTAATATCCTGTATGGCCCCGACAATACCTGCCAATTGGCCATCAATGTCATTAAAGGTGGCCTTATTAAAGACAACGGTTCTAAGCGTTTCGTCCGCAGCTCTGACTTTGCATTCATAGGATTGGCTGCCTGGGTGCTCCAGCAGTTGCCGGTCCTTTTCATCATACTGCACCGCAATCTCCGGTGGAGAAATATCAAACACAGTCTTGCCGATCAGTTGTGACTCCGTAAGCCCGGTAAAAGCTTTAAAAGCCTCATTGCAGCCCAGGTAGCGACACTGGGTGTCTTTGTAAAAAAGCGGGATTGGTATGGTTTCCAGTAGCGTGGAAATAAAAAGGTCGTGGTTTTTCAGTGTCTGTTCAGTCTTGATACGGATCAGAGATTCTATTCTCTGTTCGGAGATGTCCTGAATTATCATCAGTAAACGAGCTTCTCGATCGTCTGGCTGTTCTACGGTACTGGCTTCAAGGCTGGCGGTAATCCGTCCATGGAATCCGTTCGCTTCTCCCCGAGCAGGGAAATACAGGTCAATGAATTTATCAGTTGGGTGGTTGAAAAAAGAGCGAAATCTTCCCAGAAAAATATCGCGATCCGTCCCTTCCAGTAGGTCTGCCAGAGGCTTGCCAGTCAGTTTTTCACAGGTTTTGCCGACCATATCGGCAAAAGTTCGGTTGCAGCGTTCAATAATGCCGATCCGGTTGAGAGTCAGGTAGCCAACCGGAGCCTGATGGTAGAGCCGGGCCAGCTCATCACGGGATTTTTCTATCAGCTGCTGGACGCGCAGGAGTTCATCATTCTGCAGCTCAAGCTCTATCTGGTGTACTGAAAGGTCATGTACCAATGTGCGGATTTCATCAGGCGTCAGATCACAAGCTGCCTGAGGCGTTGCATTCACCAGCGTTTCTGCCCGCTTTCGTAACTGCATGAAGTCTATCGATTCGTTCCGGGAGGTCATGCCGTGGCTCCAGAACGGACTGCATGCATCATGCAGTTGGGTTGGTCAAACGGGCAGGTTTTGTCGGAAATATCCAGACAGGCGCCGATATAACCGGCAAAGCTGCCGTCCTGTCTGAAGCGGGGGCGCCCTTCATCAAGCAGCAACCGGTAGACACCGTCATGACGACGCAGACGGTATTCCATTGAAAACGGTTTCATCTGATCAAAGGACTCCGTATAGATTTTCAGGCAACGATCAAAATCATCAGGGTGGACTCCGGCTGCCCAGCCGTTACCCAGTTCCTGTTCCATGGTTCGTCCGGTAAAGGCCAGCCAGGGCTCGTTAAACCAGATGCACCCTTTGCTGGTATCGGCCAGCCAGACCAGTGCAGGGGATGAATGGACCACGTCAGCAAACAGCTGCTGCATTTCACAGGCGCTTTCTTGCGCCAGCTTGAGCAGATTGATGTCAACAAAAGAGACCACCGTGCCGGAAAAAGTCTTGGGACCGATGGCGTAGGGAACGATCCGCATCAGGCGCCAGCGGCCATCCTGGGTCTGCACTTCAAGTTCCTGAGGCTTTGAGGTGATCTGGACATCCCTGATCAAGGCAATCGGGTCGCAGTTTAAAAGGTGATGGGTGATGTGGGTGATGGGGCGGCCAATGTCGCTATCAAGTAACTTGAAAATTTCACAGACCCGTTTTGAGAAACGGCGTACCTCCATGTTTTCGTCAAGCAACAGGTTGCCGATCTGGGTTGCCGAGAGCAGATTGTCAAGGTCGTTGTGCAATTCGGTCAGTTCAATGATCTTGCTCTGATATTCAGCATTGACCGTAAAAAGCTCCTCATTGGTTGATTGCAGCTCTTCGTTGGTGGATTGCAGTTCTTCATTGCTGGCCAGCAGCTCTTCGTTGGTAGCCTGGAGTTCTTCATTGGATGTTTCCAGCTCTTCAATGGTCGCCTGCAGATTCTCACGGGTAAACTGCAGTTCATGCTCCAGATCCCGCATCCTGTCTTCTGCCTCTTTTGAGAGGTCATAGGTCTGTACCGGCTGTCCGCTATCGCTGGCGTCACTTTTCCTGGTCTCGGTAATAAACACTGCAACCAGATGATCCTGCTCTTTTTTTGCCGGCAACAGCTTAATCCGCATATCAATCAGACGGTTTCCATCCGGCTGACTGACCCGGATGTTTGAGAAACGCAGTTCCTGATGCTGCCGGAATACTTTCTGAATGCCTGTGGCCAGAGGAATTGCCAGTTCCTTGACCGCCATTCTCGAGATGTCGTTGACCACCTTGCCGGACGGGAGTTTGAGGTATCCGGCAGCATCTCCAAAGATATGTTGCACCTCAAGCTGTTCGTTCACCACCAGGGCCAGGGGGATATAATCTACACTGGCAGCCTCAATGAAACGCTCCATAACCCGTTCTTCTTCCGTTGCCCGCACAGCCCGGCGTGCAATGGCAAACTGGCCTTTCATTTCATGGAAACGGGTGTCGGAGACACTGGGCAGGTGGGTATCTGAAAGGGGCTTCATTCTGCCTTTGGAACGGAAAATCTTCAGTTTTTGGTCAAGCACATCAAAATAGGAGGCCATTTCACCGGTTGATTCGCTGCTGCCCAGGAAGAGTGCACCGTTTGCCGCCAATGAAAAATTAAAGAACTCGAACACCTTACGTTGCAGAATCGGCTGGAAGTAGATCAAGACGTTACGGCAACTGATCAGATCAATGTTGGTAAAGGGCGGGTCCTTGATCAGGTTGTGCTGGGCAAAGACCACCATTTCACGGATGGTTCGGGCTATCTGAAAGTTGTCGTCCCGCTTGTGGAAGTATTTTGACAGGATTCGTGGTGACAGGTCAGCGGCAATACTCTCCGGGTAGCTGCCGGCAGCGGCAAAATGAATCGCATCACGATCAATATCAGTGGCAAAGATCTTGATGTCATGGGAGCTGCCCAGCTTTTCAAGGCATTCTCGGGCCAGAATGGCCAGCGAATACGCCTCTTCGCCGGTGGAGCAGGCTGCTACCCAGAAGCGGATCTCACGGCTGGTGGCGTTACGAAACAGGTCTGGCAGGACATTGGTGGCAAGAAAATCAAACGCCTCCTGATCGCGGAAAAAGCTGGTGACGCCGATCAAAAGCTCGCGGTAGAGTGTGGTCAATTCTGAGGGGTTGCTCAGGATATAGTTGACATAGTCCTTGATATCTTCAACCTGGTTGATGGACATGCGCCGTTCAATCCGGCGTACCACCGTGCTGGGCTTGTAGTAGGTAAAATCAACCTTGCAGCGTTCCCGCAGCAGGGCGAAAATCCTGATCATCCCGTCTTCATTGCTGATCAGGCTTTCAGAACGTTCGGTCTTGGTAACATAGGGGGGCTTGATAAATGCCTGCAGTTGCTTGGGCATCTGGTCCGGCGGCAGTACAAAATCAGCCAGTCCGGTGGAAATGGCAGAACGGGGCATGCCGTCAAACTTGGCTGATTCTTCGGACTGCACCATGACCATGCCGCCGTTTTCCTTGACGGCCCGCACCCCGCGCATGCCGTCGCTGCCGGTGCCGGAGAGGATGATCGCCACCGCCCGCTCTGCCTGGTCATCAGCCAGAGACCGCAGGAACAGGTCAATCGGCAGGTTGATCCCACGGCTGTGGTCCTGGTCGGACAACAACAGCTTGCCGTGGAAGATGGTCAGGTTCTTTTTGGGCGGTATCAGGTAGACATGGTCGGGAAGCACTTCCATGGCATCTTCGGCGCGATGTACCGGCATGGATGTCTTTTTAGAGAGCAGTTCCACCATCAGGCTTTTGTAATCAGGGGAAAGGTGCTGTACCACAATAAAGGCCATGCCGCTGTCCGACGGCATGTTGGTAAAAAAACTTTCAATCGCTTCCAGGCCACCGGCGGAGGCACCGATGCCGACATAGTGAATGCTGGTAGGAGTAGAAACAGGTGCAATCGATGGCGCAGGAGCATTTTTTTTCATCAGATACCTCATGTTCAGAGCATGGCAAACAAACTGATTTCAACAATTACTTATATTTTTCTGCAAAACCAGAGACAATTCATCAGCCGGCATCGGCCTGCCGGAGAAAAAACCTTGATACAGGTCACAGGGCAGCTGGCGCAGCAGGTCCAGCTGCTCTTTGCTTTCAACCCCTTCCGCCAGTACCTTGAACCCCAGGGTGTGCCCCATGGCCACGATGGTGGTTGCAATTTCCTGATCAGTCCGGTTCTCCAGAATACCGGTGATAAAGCTGCGATCTATCTTCAGGAGCTGCACAGGAAACTGTTTGATGCGGGAGAGGGAAGAGTAGCCGGTGCCAAAATCATCCACCGCAAGCCTGACTCCCAGTTCGCTGATCCGGTTCAGGATCAGCTCTGCATTTTTCTCATGCTGCATCAGGGTTGACTCGGTCACCTCAATCTCAAGCAGTTCTGCGGGGAATCCGGTCTCCTGCAGAGTGTCGCCAATAAACCGCTCCATACCTGACTGGCGTAACTGCTGGGGCGATATATTTACAGCCAGCCGCAATGGCGGTAGCCCCTGAGAGAGCCAGTTGCTCCCCAACTGGCAGGTTTCCCGCAACACCCATTCCCCAAGCCCGGTAATCAAACCGGTCTCCTCAGCCAACGGAATAAACTGTGCCGGCTGCATCATGCCATACTCGGGGTGGAGCCAGCGAACCAGTGCCTCGGCCCCTACAATCCTGCCGGTCTGCAGATCAAACTGGGGCTGAAAATGAATCAACAGCTCCTTCTGCTCCAACGCCTTGCGCAGAGAGGCCTCCAGCTGAATCCGCTCCCGTGCTTCACGGGTCAGCTCTTCACTGAAAAACCGGAAACGGCTGCGACCATCGGCCTTTGCGCGATATAAAGCTGCATCGGCCTGCAGCAGCAGTTCCTGTTCGGTACTGCCATGCTCAGGATAGAGGGCGATACCGATACTGGTACCCACTGAGACCTCGCCAGCAGTGGCAAGCTTATACGGTTCGCGCACCAGCGCAAGCAGATCATTTGCCACCCATGCAGCGTCCTGCGGGTCATGGAGGTCCTCAAGAACCACCGTAAACTCGTCACCGCCAAGCCGACTGGTGCTGTCAGCCCCGCGCAGCCGTCCGGTAATCCGTTTTGCCACCTGCACAAGCAACTCATCTCCGGCAGCATGACCAAAACTGTCGTTTACATCCTTGAATCGGTCAAGATCCAGTAACAACAGGGCCAGCAGGGTGCCCTGCCGCGCAGCTCTCTCTAAAGCCAAGGCAAGATGGCTGGAAAACATCAACCGGTTGTTGAGTCCGGTCAATGAATCGTGGCGGGCAAGATAGCTCAACTGTTCCCTGGCCTGCTCCTGTTCCCGGTCCATCTCAGCCACATCAAGGGCGTGACCAATGTTGCGGCTCATCTCCTCCAGCAGTCCTATTTCTGCCTCATCAAAGAAATTCTGGTCCTTTGCGTAAAGCACAAAACAGCCTGCATGACCTTTTCTGGCTCTGATCGGCAAGGCTGCCACCGACTGAAATCCGCAGGCCACCACAGCACTCTGCCAAGGGCTGCTATCTGCGTTATCATATAGGTTATTGTTGATAAGGGTTCTGCCTTCCCGTAACCGGGCGTCAAAACTGTGAATGTCCAGACAGTTCAGCTGATCAAGCGCCATCCCGCTACTTGCCAGCGGCGTGAATGTTCCAGATTTCTCCAGAGCTCCGATCCAGGCAGTGTCGATCCCGCCTTCACGAACAGCTATATCGCAAGCCCCCTGAAACAGCATCTGTTGTTGCGGATGCTGTACTATCAATTGGTTTATCCGGGAAAGAAGCAGATAAAGACGGCTGAGTTTTCTGGTCTCAACCAGCAGTTGGGTCTGTCGGTTACAGGTGCCTTCCGCCTCCAGTCGCGCCTGTTCCAAAGCATGGCGGGTGCGGCAGATCTCGCTGATGTCGGAAATGATAACGAGAAGTGTGGGGTGTACCGCATCGGTGGTGATGCAGTGCAAATCCCGGCGGGCAGTCAGGCTGGTAGCAAGTGTTTTCCCTTTGGGCAGCGAGAAGCGTAGCTCGATATTCTTGCCAGCAGGATTTTTAAACAGTGCGCTGAAACGGGCATAGAAGATGTCTTGATCCTCAGCGGTTAATAGGTTTGCCAGCGGTTTATTAACCAGCGTCTTCTGATCAGAGTGGATCATTTCGGTGAAGGTCTGATTATGATGCAGAATAATGCCCTGCTCATTCAGCCTGAGATATCCAACCGGCGCCTGTTCATACAAACGCGCATACTGCTGCCTGGTCTCTTCAAGCTGCCGATTGGCAAGCAGCAAATCCTCATTCTGCATCTCAAGCTCTGCCTGAAAGACCGCCAGTTCATGCAGCAGCTCAACAAGATCGGCCTGTTCAGGTGCTCTGAACCGCCCTGGATCGGTTGCCAAAAGCTGTTCAGCCCGCTGACGCAGCAGTTGATATTTTCCAGTACGGGCATTGTTCATGGTAGAGCCTTGGTCAAGTGCGTGGCTGTTTGCATACAATAAAGATCTTCTTGGTGTCTAGTAAATATTGATAAACGAGGCTTTCATGTTGTCCAAGTTGCTGACGGTGGTACCAATCCCCTGATAATAGGTGGCAGGGCCAGGAGGCAGCCAGGCACGAGGCCGTTCCAATTCAAATGCAATCAAATAGTAGCAAAACTTTTTGAAAATATCCTAAATGCTGCTTAATGTTAAGGTGTACTACCTCTGTGCTACAACTTTCCTGGTACGGGTAGATTCAACGATAAAGATAACTACCCAGACAAGGTGTCAATAAACCTCAAAACGCATAACCGCCCAGCAGAAAGAATTAGTTTGAGCGTTTTTCAAAAAAGGTGATGTTGGGAAGGGTCTGCTCGTACACAATACCGGCAGTCAGCCAGTATTTTTTTAAATCGAAGGGGTTCTTCCAGAGCACAAGGGAAGTGGCGCCGTAGCCCGGTTCTTTAAGCGTTGTGCCAAAGACCGGATTGGTAGTGTCGTGGATCGCATAAGACCCAGAAACCCTGTTGATCCAGGTAATATTCTGCAGCCGCCAAACCAGCGAAATAGCCCCGGTGGGAGAATTATACCGGTTTGCAGATCCTTCTGCGATCTCCCGCTCAAAAGCCAGCGAAGGGGTGAGTGTCAGAGAATCGGCCAGCTTGAGGGCATAGCTGATCCCCAGGCGGTGTCTGGTGCCGTCCCGTTTTAGGGCGGGGTAGCGCTCACCACTCAGATCGTTGTTCACCAGCTTTGCAGAAACCGTGTAGTGGGCAGAAAACGGGCTTCCGGCAATTCTCTCCCAACCGGCCCGGAGGCCAAAATTCTGTACACTGGTGGAGGTTCTGTTGAGTCTGTAAGGGTCTTCCCATTCACTGCCCATAAATGAGTAAAACAGGGCTGCATCAAGGGTTCCCTTTTCCAGATCATGTTTAACGCCAATTGCCACCCGGCCGTAATCCTCTTCTGTTGCTCCCAGAAAGTATGTATTTTTCAGGGACTCCTGGCGGTAGCGCAGCAGCAGTGCCGGTATAGGCATGACAACAGTCTGTTTTTGGGGGCTTGCTGTGATGCTGGAGATGGATGCCTTGCCCCGGCCCCACAGATTGTCTGACTTGCTGATCACCAGCATACCGGCACCGACATCGGCAGAAAAACTGTCTGCCCGGGACGACAGCGGTGCTGACAGCAGCATTGCCAGCAGTAAGGTAACAAGCCCTGCTGGAACATGGTTTAAAGGTTTTTCGTTGCCGGAGTTTATCTTCATGATGTTATTCTCCGTTGCGTCCGTAACTCAGCCAGCCGTCAGTCTCGTCAACTCATCAGCCAGCTCTTTTGTTCTGACCGGTTTCGTCAGATACCCGTCAAAGCCAGCTTTTAGAAGTTTCTCTTCCGTCCCTTTCAACGCATCGGCGGTTAAGGCGATAACCGGAAGATGACCGCCTTGTGC
>DAIQQT010000004.1:0-19603 GCA_036786685.1 Trichlorobacter sp. | reverse complement strand
CAATATGACCCTGCGGGATGTACATGCCGGTCTTACGAAGATGGGGCTTCCCGGGGAAGTTGCCAAAGGGTTTGATACCTCCTATCTGCTGTCTGATTTTGTAACTGCATATAAGGTGGCAGATCCTCAGAACCTGACCTTCTGTCTCTCCTTGAATGGTGAACAGCGCCAAAACGGCTCCACCGGTTTGATGATCAATACCGTGGCAAAAATTATCAGCTACCTGTCCGGTATCTTTACCCTGGAAGAAGGGGATGTGATCCTGACCGGCACCCCGGCCGGGGTTGGCCGGGTGCAGGCAGGTGGCCGGATGGAGGCCAGTATTGCCGGAGTGGGCAGTGTGTGCGTGACGGTTGTCTGAGATTGAGACAGAAAGAGGGAGTGCCTGCTATGCAAAATGAAAAAGAATGCCCGGAATGTAAAGGCAAGATGATCCTGCTGCCTGGCTGAGGCGGCCTCTTCTGGCGGTGCCAGAAGTGCGGGGTGCGACTTTCATATCATAAGGATCAGCAGGGATGTAGCTGCTCGTAGTTGCAGGGCCTTCAGGTTTTTTGATTGTTCTTCAGAAAAAGTGCTTGACGTACTGGACGGCTTTAACTATAGTCCACAACTCTGTAAAAAACGAAGAGGTGGTACCAACCATGTACGCAGTGATTAAGACAGGTGGCAAGCAATACAAAGTCGCTGAAGGCGATTTCCTGAAGGTTGAGAAGCTGGACAACATCGTGGGTGATACGATTGAGTTTGGCGAGGTGCTGATGATCGGCGGCGATGCCGTTAAGGTCGGAGCTCCGCTGGTGGCTGGCGCATCAGTTACTGCCAAGGTTGCTGTGCAGGGCCGTGACAAGAAGATTCTGGTCTTCAAGTCAAAGCGTCGCAAGAACAGCCGCAAGCTGATCGGTCACCGTCAGTACCACACGGTACTGAAGATTGAAAAGATCAGCGCCTAAGCGCTTACGATTTATTTTTCTGAGGAGAGAGAACCATGGCACATAAAAAAGGCGTCGGCAGTTCCAGGAACGGCCGCGATTCAGACGGCCAGCGACTTGGTTGTAAAAAATTCGGTGGTGAGCTGGTGAAGGCCGGTAACATTATCTATCGTCAACGTGGTACCCAGATCCACCCCGGTAACAACGTGGGTTGCGGCAAGGACTACACTCTGTTCGCCCTGATTGAAGGGGTTGTCAAGTTTGAGCGTATGGGCCGTGATCGCAAGAAGGTTTCTGTTTACCCTTCCTGATTCCGGCTTCATCTCTGTTTTTCAAAGCCCGACGGTTCTTGCCGCCGGGCTTTTTTGCGTCTGGATTCCAGCGGAAAATCAGGGACTCTGATTTGACCGGATACGGTTCCGGGTGTATAGGGTTACAAAGTTGTAAGCAAAAGCGATTGAAGGGGGACCGTATGAAACGTCTGATAGCAGGAACATGCTGTCTGCTGGTTTTTGTGGCAGGCAGCGGGTTTGCCGATGAACTGAAAGATGCTTCCGACAGATTGCAGCCATTGACCGAGCGGATGACCAAGATCAGCGCAGGCAAGGCCGCTGATTTTGCAAAAGGCCAACTGGCTACGGCACAGGAGACCCTTGGCGCGGCCAAAGCGGCCCTGGCAGCAAAAAACGGTCCGCTTGCCCTGCAAAAAACAGAGTTGATAGATCTTCAGCTGACCATTGTCGAGGCCAAGGCCGCCGAGATGGAGGCCGCTGAACAGCTGGTCCTGCGGCGGGCAGAACTGAAAAAACTTGAGGTGCAGTTTGATCAGTTGTTGCAGACAGGAGGGAAGTGAGATGACGCGCATGCATCGCTTTGTTCTGATTATAGTGGGTCTTATCGGCAGTGTCTCCCTAAGCCTTGCAGCAGACAAGCTTGATTATCCTGCCAGGATAGCTGCGGCAAAGACGAGTATTGAAGAACTTGCAGCCAAGGTTGGCAATTATCCCCAGGCCTTGACGGAAATAGACAAGGCGCGGGCCTCGTTGAAAAAGGCTGAGCAGGGCTATGATAAAGGTCGGCAGTGGATGGGACTTGGCGGGCTTAAACCGGAAGCAGAGCAGGAGATTGCCCACAACCTGCAGATGGTTGATATGACACTGGTTCTTACTGGTTCACGGGCTGCCGCGGGGCGTAGCGAAGAGGAGGCTGCTGCGGTTGACAAACAGTTGGCTCTGGTGAAGGGTAGGGTCAAACTGCTTGAAGAACGGAAGCAGAACGAAGACAAGCTGCGTCAGGATCTGCAAAAGTGTGATAGCGCCTCTAAAGAGCTGGCCAGCGCAAAGGCGGATCAGACAAAACTTACAGCACAGCTGGAACAGGTTACTGCAGAGAAGAAAAAGCTGGAAACACAGCTTGCTCTGCTAACTGATGAAAAAGCCGCCCTGGCTGCCCAGATTGAGGCACTGAAAAAGTCCACAGCCGTGCCAACGGCTCCGGCTGCTGTGCCGCCAGCAGCTCCACCTGCAGCTGCCAAGTAGCACGATAACCTGCTAACGCCTGTAGATTACGGCCCCATGCACCAGCGCATGGGGCCGTAATGCGTGATAAGGCATTGAATTTGCTTCAGGGGGATGTGGGCTGTTCTTTGTGTTGCCTGTGTTGCTGATCTGCTTGCCCCTGATTGAAAAGAGCCACCTTGCAGGGTTACTAAAAATGGTTTCTCTGCTAAGATGCAAAGCCCTGACAGGGTACACTGCAACTGGATGAACAGGGGGCCCCATGCACTACAAAGTGATTCTGTTGCTGTTGATTCTTCTTGCCAGCTCTGCAATGCCCTTACGTGCAGCCATGTCTGACGTTGAGGCGCAATCTATCAACACCGGCACGTTCCGTGACTGCTCTCTGTTTGTAACTGCTGCAAAGAAAGCGGAATGTAATGACTTTAACAAGGCTTTGGCTGAATGCCTCCAGGAGGGTTTCAGGCCCGGATTAACACTTAAGGCCTGCATGGTTAAAAAGGGTAAAATCAAAAGGTGAGCCCCTTGTAAAACTACTGCGGAGGCCTTGAATTTTCATCATGCGTCTGGAAAGCATAATCTGGGCTGATTTCCAGTACTGGCTGGGGCTAGCCATAACTCCATTGATCTGCTATGCTGCCGGCAGCGTGACGAACTGGGGTTGAAGGTACGACGGCACAAAAAAAGAGCCTACAGCAATTGACTGTAAGCTCTTGTTATGTATTGGTCGGGATGACTAGATTCGAACTAGCGACCCCCTACTCCCGAAGCAGGTGCGCTACCAGGCTGCGCTACATCCCGAAGAGTGATTTTTATAACTTTTTATTCCTGCGCTTGTCAACAGGCAAGTCGCGCTGGAGGGGACATGTCCACCGCTGATATCCGTACCGAAATCAGGCATCTGCTTAAAGAACGCAATGCCGTTTTGCTGGCCCATAACTACATGCGTGATGAGGTGCAGGCCATAGCCGATATCACCGGCGATTCACTGCAGCTCTCCATGGAGGCTGCCAAGACCGATGCCGATGTTATCGTCTTCTGCGGCGTCCATTTCATGGCCGAATCCGCGGCAATCCTGTCTCCGCAGAAAAAAGTCCTGTTGCCCCGGGCTGATGCCGGTTGCCCCATGGCCGATATGGTGGATGTCTCCGGCCTGCAGGCGTTGAAGGCACAGCACCCCGGCGTGCCGGTCGTGACCTATGTCAACTCGTCGGCAGCGGTCAAGGCAGGGTCAGATATCTGCTGTACCTCGGCCAATGCCGTCTCGGTGGTACGTTCGCTGAGCGATAAAAAGCTGATCTTTGCCCCTGACCGCAACCTGGGCCGTTGGATCGCCAAGCAGCTGCCGGACAAGGAGTTTATCTACTGGGAAGGCTACTGCCCTACCCATGAGCGGCTGACCGCTGCCAGGGTACAGGAGATCAAGGCCGCCCATCCCGACGCCCTGTTTATCTGCCACCCGGAATGCGCCCCCGAGGTTTCAGCCCTGGCAGACCATGTCTGTTCCACCAGCGGCATGTACCTCTACTGTACGAAAAGCCTTACAAAGAAGTTCATCATCGGCACCGAAGCCGGGATTCTCTTCAAGCTGCGGGAGGATAACCCGGACAAGGAGTTTATCCTGGCCTCGCCGGCCCTGATCTGTCCCAATATGAAGCTGACCTCGCTGGAGGATATCCTGCTGGCGCTGCAGACCATGCAGCCGGTGGTGACCGTGACCGAAGAGGTGCGGCTTAAGTCGCAGGCTGCGCTGGATAAAATGCTTGCTGTGCCGAGGGATTGACCATGCCTGATTATCTTGGCGCCCACATGTCCATTGCCGGTGGCCTGCATAAGGCCATTGAACGGGCCGTTGCCGCCGGTTGCGGTACCCTACAGATCTTTACCCGCTCCTCCAACCAGTGGAAAGGCAAGCCGATCAGTGACAAGGATGCGGATCTGTTCCGCAGCAGCTTTGCCGCTTCCGGTCTGCATGAGGTCATCTCCCACGATATCTATCTGATCAACCTGGCAGCACCGGAGGGTGATACCCGCGACAAGAGCCTGGCTGCCTTTGGGGATGAAATGACCACCTGTGCCAGATTGGGGATCAACAAGATTGTGATGCACCCCGGTTCCCACACCACCGATTCGCCCGAGGTCGGGTTGGAGCGGGTGATCAACGCCTTTAATCAGCTTTTTGAACAGACCCCTGAGTATGAAGGGCTGGTACTGCTGGAGACCACTGCCGGACAGGGTAGTAACCTGGGCCGCACCTTTGAAGAACTGCAGACCATTATCCGTGGATCAAAATATCCTGATCGCTTCGGTGTCTGCTTTGACACCTGCCACACCTTTGCCGCTGGTTACAATACCGCCACACCGGAAGGGTACGCCGATGTCATGGCGCAGTTTGACCGGCTGTTGGGGATTGAGCGGCTGCGCTGTTTTCACTTCAATGATTCCAAAAAAGGGCTGGGCAGCCGGGTGGACCGCCATGAGCATATCGGTCAGGGGGCATTGGGACTGGAACCGTTCCGCTTCATTATGAACGACCCCCGCTTTGTTGTCATTCCGAAGATACTGGAAACCCCCAAGGGGGATGATGATGCCATGGATCAGGTCAATCTGGCCTTGTTGCGGAGCTTACCAGAAGTTTGACAATCCTGAAAACTGCGCTATAACAATCACGGTGTTTTTACTATCCTTCATGAGGTGAGCATGACGATTACCTGCCCCCACTGCGGTGTCAGCGGCCAGCTGGATGATTCAAAACGACCTGCCGGTGCCACCAGTATCAACTGTCCCCGTTGTAAGCAAAGTTTCCCGCTCCCTCCACTGGAATCAGCTGCTGTTGCCCCGCCAGTAATCCCGATACCACCGCCTATTACTTCTGAACCACCGCCGCTGCGCCCCTGTCCTGCCTGTGGCGGGATTATCGAAGGCAACGGCGGACTCTGTAACGCCTGCGAAGCAGCCCGTAACCGCCAGTCAGCAGCAGGTAACGGAGTCAATACAGCTCCTCCGCCTATTCCTGCAGCTGAAGACAGAAGCTCCGGTTCCTGTGCGGTCTGCAAGGGACGTTTTGCCCAAAGCGAGATGGTCCGCTTTGGCGATAAACTGGTCTGCGCCTCCTGCAAGCCAACCTATGTCCAGATGCTTGCCATGGGGATGGTCGGAATGGCTGGCTCAGGCTCAGAAGGTACGTTGAGCCAAGAACAGATTTTAGCCAGAGACTATACGGTGGAGATTGGCAGTTGTATTTCCGAAGGATGGCAGATGGTTAAAGGAAATATGGGGATTGTTGTCGGAGCCTCATTATTGGCTTATATGGCTTTTATGATAAGCTGCATGATTCCTTATCTGGGAACGCTGGCTACCTTGTTTTTGACAGGTCCTTTTATGGGGGGGCTCTGGCTGTTTTATATCAGGAAAATGCGTGGTGAGTCGGCAACTGTCGGGGATGCATTCGCTGGGTTCGGACCAAGGTTTGTGCAGCTTATGCTGGCTGGATTTATCAAGATAATCATCATGTGGGGTACTATGATAATCGCTTGTGTCCCGATTTTTCTAATCTTTGGCATAAGTGGAGTGTTGCATAAGAACTTTACATCTGTTGCCCCACCTTCTTTTACAATGTTAATAATTATGCTGTTTTTTATACTTATCGGCGCTGCTGTAATGACGTATTTAAGCGTAAGTTGGCTGTTTTTATTTCCCCTTGTTATTGATAAAAATGTGCCGTTCTGGCCAGCATTTCAACTTAGCCGTAAAATGGTTGCCAAACAATGGTGGATGACTTTTTTATTGACCATTGTTTTAGGTATTGTCGCAACACTTGGTGCATTTGCCTTTATTATCGGTATGTTGATAACGGCACCTTTGGCCTTTGCAGCACTTACGGCACATTATCAGAAGGTCTTCGGTGATTTGAAGCCTGAGCCAATAACGGCCTGAAAGACTATAGTCTGTAATGTATAGTGCCGATTCTACGCTTTTCCCCCTGCTGTGCAGCGCCTGTCACACACCGTTACCGGCAGCGCTTTGCAACAGTGGTGAAGCGATCCATTGTCCGCACTGTTCAAAACAACTGCAGATTGAACTGTTTCCGGCAATTCTGAGGCCGCTGTATGAAGGTGGCAGCATCGGACTGCAGGTGGCCGAGGGGGAGGCAAGTTGCTTTTATCACCCGGACAAACAGGCGGTAAAGATCTGCAGCAGTTGCGGCCGTTTTATCTGCAGCCTCTGTGAGATTGATCTGGCCGGACGCTGTCTCTGTCCGGTCTGCCTGGAACAGGGGCGCCAGAACGAACAGCTTTCTGAACTGGTCACCAAACGGACCCTGCATGACAGCATTGCCCTGAATACAACCTTTCTACCGCTCCTGATCTGGCCCATAACCCTGATCACCGCGCCGATCGCTTTTTATCTTGCGATCACCGCCTGGCGTAAACCTTCCAGTATCCTGCCCCGCACCAGAATCCGCCTGGTCCTGGCCCTGCTGTTTTCCGCACTGCAGATTATTGGCTGGCTGGTACTGGGTATCTTTCTGTTTCAAAAGTGGAACTCATGAACAGCCCGGCCCGGCCCATCAAATACCGTCGTATAGCCCGTGGCACCATGGCTATGATCATGCGCTGCGCGCTCTGGCTGGGTGATGACCACCTGCTGTCAGTCAAATCCACCGGGTATACTGAAGAGTATGTGCGGATTTATTTCAAAGATCTTAAGGGGATCGTGTCGCAGCGCACCAAGACCTGGATGCTGCTGAACATTTTGTTGGGGATTATTATTGCCCTGTTTGGGATCGGCATCCTGAACACCAGCGATATTTTTTCTCCCGGCACCATTGCACTCTTTATCTTTGGGACCCCGTTTCTGGTCGCTTTTCTGGTTAATCTGCTCAAAGGTCCCACCTGCAAGACCAATCTGCTGACCCCGCTGGGGCTGGTCGACATTCCTGCCCTGCAACGCAGCCGTAAGGTAACCCGCCTGATTCAGGAACTGCGGCCTCTGGTGGCAGCTCAGCAAGGAAGTATGCTGCGCAGTGAACTGCTGTCCCGCTATGACAGTCAGCGGGCAGGCACTCCGGTTACCCCGGCAGAGCCCCCGCTTCCCACCCCATGAGCAGTCTGAAGGTCCAGCGCTGTTTTAACCATGCAAACCGCGAGGCAGTGGCCCGCTGTGCCCAATGCGGCAACTTTTTCTGCCGGGAATGTGTCACGGAACATGCCGGACGGATGACCTGTGGCCGTTGTCTGGGGCAACCGGCTGATACGGTCCGCTCTTTCCGTTTTCGCAGCATTCTGGCCGGTGTTATGCAACTTGGCATCGGTTTGCTGATCCTCTGGTTCTGCTTTTTTATGGCAGGCCGGGGCCTGCTGCTGATCCCCTCATCGTTCCATGAAGGCCATATCTGGCGGCTGTTCGAGGAGCGCCCATGATCCTGCGTCCCAGAAGCCGTGAAAAAGGGATCGGGGCAGTAGAGCTGCTGGAGCAGGCCACCGCCCTGCTGCGCCAGGCCCCTCTGGACACCCTGGCCTGTTATTATCTGGGCACTGTGCCGTTTATGCTGGTGCTGCTCTGGTTCTGGGCTGATATGAGCCGCAACGCTGATGCAGATCAGCGGTTGGCCGGAGGGGCACTGGCCCTGTCGCTTCTGTTTATCTGGATGAAGGTCTGGCAAAGCCGTTTCAGTGGTCGTCTGCTGATGCAACTGGGGGGGGCTGCCGAGCTGCCTTCAGTTACCGGCAGTGTCATGGTGCAGGGCGGCCTGCAGCCCTGGGGCTTTATCATCCTGCCGCTGGCCGGTCTGATAACCTTGCCGTTTGGCTGGTGTTACGCCTTTTTTCAGAATATCACCGTGCTGGGTGGCCCGGACTGGCGTACCGTGCAACGCAAATCACGCCGTCTGGCCCTGCTCTGGCCCGGTCAGAACCATCTGCTGCTGGCGTTGTTGTCACTTGTCTTTCTGGTACTGTTTGCCAATATTGCGGTTGGTGTTTACTTCCTGCCCCACCTGCTCAAGAGCCTGTTCGGGATTGAGACCATCTTCACCCGCAGTAACCGGATGCTGCTTAATTCCACCTTCTGGGCTGCGATTGTGGTGATGGCTCAGCTCTGCCTTGATCCGCTGGTCAAGGCCTGCTATGTGCTGCGCTGTCACTATGGAGAATCATTATCCAGTGGTGCTGATCTGCGGGCCCAGATCAAGACGGTTGCGGAACGGGCAACCCTGCCGGTGCTTCTGGTTGCTTTCAGTTGTGTCATCTGTGGCAGTCAGCCTGCTTTTGCTGCTGCGCCGGTTGTTGAACCGCAACAACAGCTGCAGCAACGCGCAGCCCGGCTTGACCGTTCTGTTGAACAGGTGATCAAAGATCCCCGTTTTGCCTGGCGTCTGCCACGGGAGCACCACCAGCTGGAAAAGAGGGAGCTGCCCGGTTTCATGCAGTCCATCATTACCTGGATTCAGGATACCGCGGTTACGGTGGGAGGCTGGATCGGTGATGCCATCAAGTGGCTGTTTAAAAAACTGCCCAAGCCGTCATTTTCCGGGGTGAAACCTGGCTGGGGCGGCAGTTTTTCAGACATCGCGCTGCTGCTGATGTATCTCCTGCTGGCGTTGTTGCTCTGCTTTGGCGCTATCTTTGCCTGGCGTCGGCTGCGTCGTGTCCCTGAACCGGAAGCAGAACTGCCGATGCACACCCTGCAGGTGGCGCCTGATCTCCATGATGAATCGGTGATTGCCAGCGAACTGACTGAAGAACGCTGGCTGGCACTGGCCCGGGAGCTGCTGGAAAAGGGAGAGCTGCGTCTGGGGCTGCGGGCGCTGTACCTGGCCACCCTGGCTGCCCTGGCTGATGCAAAGCTGGTGACCATTGCCCGCTGCAAGACCAACCACGACTACGAGCGGGAACTGCTCCGCTTCAGCCATGCCATGCCCCGTCTCAGTGAGGCGTTTTCTCTGAACCTGCGGATCTTCGAGGCAGCCTGGTACGGTATGCACCTGCCGGATGACGAGACCGTTCGCAGCTACCTGGATAACCACCGGAGGATCACCAGCGATGTCCGCACGCAGTAAACTGCTGATCCTCACCTTTTGCCTGTTGCTGGTTCTGGCGGCTGCCTCCCTCTACCAGCTCTTTGCCTTGCGTTTTGAAGCCGGAGATGTCTTTCCGGCAGGTTCATCCCTGCGCAGTGATCCCCAGGGAAGCATGGCACTGTACCAGGCCCTGGAACGTACCGGCGGGGTCACGGTGCAGCGCAATTACCGCTCCCTGGCCAATCAGAAGGTAACCGCAAGCACGATCCTGCTGCTGGGAAACAACCATCACGAGCTGGATACTGCCGACAAAAAGGAGATTGCCGAGGTAGATCAGCTGGTTGCGGCAGGTAATCGGGTGGTGGTTGCCTTCAATCCGGTCATCACCGTGCCGGAGTGCAGACCTGTGCCGGCATCAAAACCTGCTGATGCAAAGACACCAAAGGCAGTTAAAGCACCGGATACCGCATGGGGCATCAGCGCAGGCTACCTGCCCGTATCAGAGTCTGCTCCTGACAAGCAACTGGTCAAGGCGAACCTGACTGAACCGGGGTTGGCCCTGCCAGCAGAGATCCGCCTGCTGTCCCGCCTGACCCTGCAGCCGCCACCAGCAGGCTGGCGCACCATCTATGCAGTGGATGGGAAAGCGGTGGTGCTGGAACGCAGTATTGGCAG
Organism: Trichlorobacter sp.; assembly: GCA_036786685.1. Classification (GTDB taxonomy): domain Bacteria; phylum Desulfobacterota; class Desulfuromonadia; order Geobacterales; family Pseudopelobacteraceae; genus Trichlorobacter. Next base: position 9,461 of record DAIQQT010000004.1, on the reverse strand, counting down.
CGGCAGTCTGGTGCTGGTGTCAGACAGTTCTCTCTTCAGCAATGAGGCACTCAAGGCAGATCGTCAGGCAGCGCTGCTGGTCTGGCTGCTGGGTGAGCACCGCAGGATCATCTTTGACGAATTCCATCTTGGGGTAAGTGAGCAGGGCGGCATCATGATGCTGGCCCGCCGTTTTGGCCTGCTGCCGCTTATCGGGGTGCTGCTGCTGATGGCAGGGCTCTATATCTGGCAGCAGTCAATCCCCCTGAATCCGGCTGGTGCTGTGGCATTCAGTGATCCGGCCGTTGGGGTGACCCATGACAGCTTTAGCGGTCTGGTGAACCTGCTGCAACGGAGTATTCCGGCCAATCAGCTGCTGAAGGTTTGCTGTCAGGAATGGCAGAAGAGTTTTAAACGTGAGTTACAGCAGGATGCAGCGTTGCGCAAAGAGCTAAGCGATGCAATGACCGCGCAGGATGATCCGGTTACCCGGTATCAGCGGATAGCCCGGCTGCGGGCAGAGAGGACAGGACGATGAACCAGGGGTTGCAACAGTTGATCGCAGTGGTACAGGCGTTAAAGGGAGAGCTGGGCAAGGTGATCATCGGTCAGCATGAGGTGATTGACCGGGTGCTGGTGGCGCTTTTGACCGGGCAGCATGCCCTGATTGAGGGGGTGCCGGGGATCGGCAAGACCCTGCTGGTGCGGACCCTGGCCAAGGTGGTGGGCGGCCGTTTTTCCCGGATTCAGTTTACCCCGGACCTGATGCCCACCGATATCACCGGCTCAAACATCTTCAACATGAAGGAAAACGAGTTCGTGCTCAACCCCGGCCCGATCTTCTGCAACTTCCTGCTGGCCGATGAGATCAACCGCGCCCCGTCCAAGACCCAGTCTGCCCTGCTGCAGGCCATGCAGGAACGGCTGGTGACCATTGACCGCAAAAGCTACAGCCTGCCTGCCAGTTTTACGGTCTTTGCCACCCAGAACCCGGTGGAATTTGAAGGTACCTACCCGTTGCCGGAGGCCCAGAAAGACCGCTTCATGCTGAAGATCACCATGCCGCCACCGACCCGTGAAGAGGAGCTGGCCCTGGTGCGGCGTACTCTGGGGAGCGATGCGCCGGAGACGGTGCTGGCCGGTGATACGGTCCGTTGCGTGATCAGTGCCGATGATCTGGTGACCCTGCGGCAGGCCTTGATGACGCTGGTGGTGCAGGATGAGATTGCCGCCTATGCCCTGGAGGTGGTGTGGGCCACCCGCAGCCACCATGCCGTGCTGCTGGGGGGTGGTCCCCGTGCCTCCCAGTCGTTGATCCTGGCGGCCCGGGCTGCTGCTGCCGTGGCAGGCCGTGACTTCATTACCCCGGACGATATCAAGATGATGGCCTTGCCGGTACTGGAGCATCGCCTGATTCTGCAGCCTGATTACGAGATCGAGGGGCTGACCCCCGGCGAGGTGATCGGTTCAATCCTGCAGGAGGTCACAGTTCCCCGGTGATCATCCCGGCCCCGGCCATACTGCGGCTTGTTGCCGCCACCCTGATTCCTGCGGCGCTGCTGTATGCGGTTACCCCCCAGTTCCGCCCGCTGCTGCTGTTTGTGCCGCCACTGGTGGGGATGGTTGCGCTGGCAGATCTATTGATTCTGTTCCGTTATCGCAACCGACTGACCGTTACGGCTCCCCCGCGTCTATCGCTGGTCTGTGGCCGGCCCGGCCAGTTGGGGATAACCATCAGTGCCACCAATCAGGCCGCCAATCGGTCTAGCCTTGATCTGCAGGTGGGGCTGGCCCTGCCCGCCGGTTTTGTGTCCCCCTTCAGGGAGACCCGCTTGAAGCTGGCCAAAGGTGGTGATGCGGTCTGCCTGGACTGGCCCCTGACCGGCACCAAACGGGGCAGGTTTCAGGTCATGCAGTGTTCTTTGCGGGTCGCTTCTCCCTTTCGCTTGTGGCAGCTGCAGATCCGCCACACCATCAGCACGGAACTGCGGGTCTACCCCAACCTGCGGGCAGAACGCCGCCGTCTGGCAAGCCTGTTTCTGGAGCGTAATGACCGGCAGTTGCAGGCCCAGCGCCAGCGGGGTCAGGGACGGGAGTTTGACCGGCTGCGTCAGTATCAGACCGGTGACAGCCTGGGGGATATCCACTGGAAGGCAACGGCCAAACGCCGTCAGCTGATCACCAAAGAGTATCAGATCGAACGGACCCAGGAGGTCTACCTGCTGATCGACAGTTCCCGGCTCAGCGGTCGGCCAATACCCACTGTTGAAGGTGGCAGTGAACCGTTTCTTGAGCAGGCGGTGCGTACTGCACTGATCCTGGGGTCAGTAGCCCAACGCCAGGGAGACCTGTTCGGGGTGGCAGCCTTTGGCAGCCGGGTACAGGGCTTTGTACGGGCCAAGACCGGCAAGACCCACTTTGGCCACTGTCGCGACCTGCTCTACACGGTGCAGCCTGGTGAAGACAACCCTTCCTTTGGTGAACTGGCTACCTTCATGGCTGCCCGTCTGCGTCGGCGAGCCCTGCTGATCTTTATTGCTCCGCTGGATGAACCGGCCCTGGCCGAAGATTTTATCCGGGCCATCCGTATCCTGTCCCGCCGCCATCTGATCTGCGTTGCCATGCCGCAACCACCCACCGCTGCCCCGTTGTTCAGCACTACCAACCTGGGCAGCAGCGATGAACTCTATCGCCATCTGGCCGGGCACCTGACCTGGCATCAACTGCGGGAACTGCAGCAGAGTCTTCGTCTACAAGGGGTCAGGCTCATGCTGGTAAAGGATGAACGGTTGAGCGCGGATCTGGTCTCCCACTACCTGGATGTGAAACGGAAACAACTGCTATGATCATCGATCTGGAGCGATTTACCGCAGCGGAAAAGCCGTTCTGGGATGAGCTGGAGCGGTTGCTGAAACGGGTGGAAGATGATCCAGCCTGCAGACTGGGGGTTGATGGCGCTGTCCGTTTTCACTACCTTTACCAGCGGGCCAGCGCCGGTCTGGCCCGGCTTGACGGCCTGGCAGCCCCGCTTGAGTTCCGCCGCTACCTGGAGAGTCTGGTGGCCCGGGCCTATGGCGAGATCCACTCAACCAGAGACAACGCCCATCGTCTGGCGCCCCGCACCTGGCTGCAGGAAACCTTTCCCCAAACCTTCAGGCGTTACATCCGCCAGTTTCAGCTGGCCGTGCTGATCACCATTGTTGGCGCAATCTTTGGCGCAGCTGTGCTGATGGTGGCCCCGGAAGAAAAGGGGATGCTGCTGCCGTTTGATCATCTGCACGGCTCACCAGCGGAGCGGGTGGCCAAAGAAGAGCAGGAGGCCGGCAAGCGGCTGGCCGGTCACAAGGCCACCTTCTCAAGCAGCCTGATGACCCACAACACCCAGGTCTCCATCGCCTGCATGGCCACCGGCATGACCTGGGGGGTGGGGACCATCATCCTGCTGTTTTACAACGGTGTGATTCTGGGGGCGGTGGTGCTGGATTACCTGGCTGCCGGGCAGGGGATCTTCCTGGCGGGCTGGCTGTTGCCCCACGGGGTGATTGAGATACCGGCCATCCTGATTGCCGGGCAGGCCGGTCTGGTGCTGGCAACGACCCTGATCGGCAAAGGCAGCGGCCTGACCCTGGTGGCCCGCATGCGGCTGGTCTGGGCTGATCTGACCACCCTGATCGGCGGGGTGGCGCTGATGCTGGTCTGGGCCGGTATTGTGGAGGCGTTCTTTTCCCAGTACCATGAGCCGGTGCTGCCTTACAGTGTCAAGATCGCCTTTGGCGTGGTTGAATTATGCCTGCTGGTGCTGTTTCTGGGCCGTTCAGGCCGGGGAGGGAAGGTGGCCAAGCGTGGCTGAACAGACCACTACCCTGCAGATCCGCACCCCGGAGGGGATCCGCTTCTCCCTGCTTTTGGCCGGTCCCACCAGTCGTCTGCTGGCGTTGCTGGTGGATTTTGCCTGCATCTCTGTTGCCTCCACCACCATCAGCACGGTCTTGAGGCTGTTTGCGCTGATCAGTCAGGATATCTTCATGGCCCTGGCGATTCTGTCCGGCTTTGTGATCTCCATTGGCTACGGCATCGGCTGTGAATGGTACTGGCAGGGGCAGACCGTGGGCAAGCGTCTGCTGCATCTGCGGGTCATGGATGAGCAGGGCTTGAAGCTGCAGTTCAGCCAGGTGGTGATCAGAAACCTGCTGCGGATCGTTGATTCACTGCCCGCGCTCTATCTGGTGGGGGGGATTGCCAGCCTGACCAGCCGTAAATGCCAGCGTCTGGGTGATCTGGCTGCCGGAACAATCGTGATCCGCACCCCCAAGGTGTATCTGCCTGATCTGGAACAGCTTGGCACAGAGAAGTTCAACTCTTTAGCGGCCTATCCCCATCTGGTGGCCCGTCTGCGGCAGAAGGTCAGCCGGGAGGAAGGGGCCATTGCCCTGCGGGCCCTGATCCGGCGGGAAGAACTTGACCCGGCTGCCCGGCTGGAGCTGTTCCGTGAACTGGCAGCCCTGTTCCGCAGCCAGGTGACCTTTCCCGCTGAAGCGGTGGAGGGGGTGTCCGATGAACGCTATGTCCGCAACGTGGTGGAGCTGTTGTTTGAACAGCGCGGGCGGTAGCTGGCGGCGAAAAGTTATTAATTCGATGCGACTTGACGTTTTACATAAGCTATGGCATAAAATGCCATAGTAGAAAGACGGGAATGACGTGGGGAATGCCCAACCTATTTTAAGCTATCGTCGTGACTTGCCAAATGGTGACATTATTCAGGTGGTTGTCTGGCTACTGTCTGAACCATTGCCAGGGTCGCCACATCCATATAAATACCGGTTGCATTATCAGGCAGCTGATGGTTCTGACTATATCAGATACGACAATGAACGCGGCAAAGGTGACCATCGACACATCGCGGGAATTGAAGAGCCATATCAGTTTGAATCGGTTGAAAAGCTGGCTAAAGATTTCTATGAGGCAATTAAGCAGGCTCGTTCTATAGGAGGTGTCTCATGAACAGGGATTTTAAAGTAAAGATTGAGAGCGAAGAGGCATTCTTTGCTGATCTCATTGAGCAGGCAAAGAAAATTGATCAGGGGATCATTCCTGAAAAACCGGTTGAAAGGGTTTCTTTTCCCGATATGGAAACATTCTATCGCTTTTGTACCCCAAAGCGCCTGCAGCTCCTTCAGGAACTCCATAAGGTTGGCTGTGTGAGTATCAATGCTTTGGCTAAGCATCTGCACCGGCACTACAAGAATGTATTCAGTGATGTAAAAACCTTGGAAACGGCAGGGTTGGTAGAAAAAACAGAGTCAGGTAAATATTGTGTTCCCTGGGATGAATTTACCGCTACCGTTCGCCTTGCGTAAATAAGTTATGTTATGGCCGCTCCGCTGTGGGCGGCCTTTTTTGTAATTGAGAGAACACATGAAAAGATGTTCAAACAGTTTCGGCTTTGATTTTCCGAAAGTAATATTCCGATGACCCTCATCAAATCAAAAAAGCGTGTAGCCGACCATGGCGAGATATTTGCGTTCCGCCGGTATGAAGACGCATCCCTCTGCTATACGGGAATTGAGAGCCACGAGGGACTTCGCCACTATGGTCTGTATGATACGGTTGTGGCGAAGGATTGAGAAGACGGCGATTTATAAGATGTCAGCTCGCTGATAAAGTGAGAATCAATTTTAATAACCGTTATAGCTATCCTTTCAGTCTGTGAGACGATTCTCCACTATTGACACCTATCTGCTTTAAGCTTATGTCTATCTGTAACAAGACATTCTGGAGATGGCCATGAACGCTTCAATCATTGATCTGCGCTACAAAACCAGCGACATCCTGGCTGCCCTTGACAACCGTGAGCATGTCACGATCCTTTATCATGGCAAGCCAAAGGGCACCATTATTCCGCTGGAGGAGACCGGAGCCACCGGCAAGATCTGCAAACATGCATTCTTCGGCATGCATGCCGCTGCCCAGGAACCGGTTGAAGCGGTGATGGAGCAGTTGCGGGGCAATCGCTATGATCTTTGATACGGATATATTCATCTGGGTCCAGCGGGGCAATGCCAGGGCTGCGGCCCTGATGGAATCGGCCAAAGAGCGCTTTCTGTCTGTACAGACGTACATGGAGCTGCTGCAGTGCGCCAAGGATAAGCAGCAGCATCGTCTGATCAAGCGTTTTATTGCTGATTTCCGCTTTACCGTCCTGCCGTTGACAGAGAATATCGGTCACCGGGCGTTGGTCTATGTGGAAGAGTACAGACTATCGTCCGGCATGCGGGCCGGTGATGCCATCATTGCCGCAACTGCCACGGAAAACGGCATGGTGTTGTCTTCCAGTAACGCCAAACATTTCAAGGTGATCAAAGAGTTGGAGTTAAAGGTCTTTAAACCGTAATTACCTAATATTAAAGGAAACATGTCCATGTCCTTACCAATCATAGAGATCATTCAGGGCGATATTACCACATTAGCGGTTGATGCCATTGTCAATGCTGCCAACAACACCCTGCTGGGTGGTGGCGGTGTGGATGGTGCTATCCACAAGGCTGCCGGTCCCAGGTTGGTGCAGGAGTGTGCTACACTGGGTGGCTGCCCCACTGGCGAGGCCCGCATTACCAAAGGGTACAACCTGCCTGCCCGGTTTGTAATTCATACGGTGGGGCCGGTCTGGAGCGACGGGACCAAAGGTGAACCGGATCTGCTGGCTGCATCATACCGCAACTGTCTGGAGTTGGCCCGCCAGCACACTCTGCGCAGCATCGCCTTTCCCGCCATCAGCTGCGGGGTGTACGGCTATCCCATGAAACTCGGAGCGGCCATTGCCCTTGATGCCGCACACGCAGAGGCCGGTTCCGGTGATTTTGACCGGATCATCCTGATCCAGTACAACAGCCCTGCTCTTGAATGTTATCAGGCTGTTGCCCGACAACTGGCCATCCCCTTCCATCCATGAGCAATTTTCTTCAGGCATTGCGCATCGCCCTGCGGGCCTTGCGGATCAACAAGATGCGTTCCTTCCTGACCATGCTGGGGATCATCATCGGCATTGCTGCGGTGATCGCCATGATGGCGGTGGGTTCCGGCGCCAGTTATGTGATTTCGCAGCAGATCGCCAGTATCGGCAGCAATATCCTGCTGGTACTGCCCGGTTCCATGACCAGCGGCGGTCTGCGTACCGGCAGCGGTGGGGTCCAGACCCTGAAGGCAGATGATGCCAGGGCCATGATGAGTGAATGTCCCTCGGTTGATCTTGCTGCGCCGGTGGTGCGCAGCTCCGGCCAGATTGTCTATGGCAACCAGAACTGGTCCACCCTGCTGATGGGTACCACGCCGGAACTGTTTATCATCCGTGAATGGCCGGCAGCCATAGGGCGCAGTATTACCAGCTCGGATAATGATGGCGCTGCCAAGGTCTGCCTGATCGGCCGCACCATTGCCCAGAACCTGTTTGGCGCAGAAGATCCGCTGGGCAAGATGATCAGGATCAAGAAGGTGCCGTTTACGGTGATCGGTGTGCTGGAAGCGAAAGGGCAATCACCCCAGGGGACGGATCAGGATGATGTGATCTTTGTGCCGCTGCGCACGGCCCAGCGCAAACTGATGGGCAGCCAGTTTCCGGACACGGTCGGCTCCATTCTGGTCAAGGCCAAGAGCGAAGAACAGCTTCCCAAGGCTGAAAAAGAGATCAATGACCTGCTGAACCAGCGCCACCGGATTACCGGCGGCAAGGAACCGGATTTTACCGTGCGTAACCTGTCGGAAATACTGGCGGTGGCAGAGCAGTCCTCCAAGGCGATGTCCCTTTTGCTGGGGGCGGTGGCCTCCATCTCCCTGATCGTGGGGGGGATCGGCATTATGAACATCATGCTGGTGTCGGTTACGGAACGGACCAGAGAAATCGGCATCAGAATGGCCATTGGCGCTAAAAAGAACGATATCCTGCTGCAGTTTTTGACGGAAGCGGTGCTTTTAACGGTCATGGGCGGCCTGATCGGTATCGCCCTTGGTGCTGGCGGGGCTACGGTGGTCTCCCGTATTCTCTCCTGGCCCACCCTGATTTCACCCCTTTCCATTACGGTTGCCGTACTGTTTTCCGGTGCGGTGGGGATCTTTTTTGGTTTCTATCCGGCCCGCAAGGCTGCCGGTCTGAACCCGATTGAGGCGTTACGGTATGAGTGATGACAAACCACGTATCATGCTGGTGGAAGATGAGCTGCATCTGGCACGGGGAATCTGTTTTAACCTTGAACAGGACGGCTATGCGGTCAGTCATTTTGACCGGGGCGAAACCGCGCTGGAGGCGTTACGGGTGGAACGTTGTGACCTGATCATCCTGGATGTGATGCTGCCCGGTATGGATGGCTTTCAGGTCTGCAAGGCGATGCGGGAGCTTGATTCACGGGTGCCGATCCTGATGCTGACCGCCCGTTCTGAAGATGTGGACCGGGTCAGCGGCCTGGAATCCGGTGCTGATGACTACCTGACCAAGCCGTTTAACCTGGCGGAATTCCTGCTGCGGGTCAAAGGGATGCTGCGGCGTTCCTCCTGGTATCGCCCTGATCCGGTGGAAGAAGGCTATCAGTTTGGTGTCAATGAGGTCTTTCTGCTTTCCTACCGGGCCAAGACCGCCCAGGGGGAGATCGATCTGACCGAGATGGAGGTGCGGGTGCTGGCACTCTTCTTCCAGCGGGAAGGGCAGGTTATCCCCCGTGGTGAACTGCTGGAATCGGTCTGGGGTTACAGCTCCGACACCGAAACCCGCACCCTGGACAACTTCATTGTGCGGCTGCGCAAATATTTTGAGCCTGATCCGACCCGGCCGACCCACTTTCTGACCGTGCGCGGCGTCGGCTACCGCTTTTCCCGTAGCGGGGCCTGACCCATGCCCCCGCGTCGGCCCCAAACCCGTAAACTACCCTCTGCTGAAGAACTCAGCCAGCTGGTGGGGCGCCTCAAGTCTGACAGTAAGCCCACCAATGCCAACTATCGTGAGCAATCCCTTAAACTACATGGCTGGATCTGCGCCAAGTGTGGCCGGGAGTTTGAACGGGAAAACCTGCAGCTGCTGACGGTCCACCACAAGGACGGCAACCACCACAACAACCCCAAGGATGGCAGCAACTGGGAAAACCTCTGCGTCTACTGCCATGATGATGAGCATAGCCGCTTGATTCTGGCGGAGTATTTGAATGGGAAGAGTTGATTGACATGGTTTTGTGTCTGCTCTAGTATTTGTGTGTGTACTACAAAAAGGAGCACAATAATGACTACATTATCGTTACGGCTTCCTGATGAACTATTGCATGACATAGATATTCACGCCGAACAACTGCACCTCCCCCGCGCGGCCTATGTCCGTAAGGCTCTGGAGCAGATGAACGCAGCGGTTGCGGCCCAGCAGCGCCGGCCCCGTCTGATGGAGGCCAGCCTGAAGGTGCGTGCCGAAAGCATGCGGGTAAATGCGGAGTTTAGTGAGATCGAGGATG